>JAKQYE010000078.1:2349-23704 GCA_023356605.1 Trichodesmium sp. MAG_R02
TTCTTCCTGACTTTCAGTATCTTCTTTTTGACTTTCAGTATTTTCTTCCTGACTTTCAGTATCTTCTTTTTGTGATACCCTCTGTACTACCATTTCTACTACTAAATCTTGGCCTGCTAGATCAGGTAAGCTCAATTGTTCTAAAAACTGTTGTGTTTCGTCCATCAGTTAACTAACTCCTTAATTTTCCATAATCTACCACTTTATCAATTATATTCAATGTTACAAACAATGGGAGTCAATTAAGACAATTTAATGAAATTTTCCCTTTATTAAAAAGGGATATTTAGACAAATTTCATGGACTTTAAACTATTTACTCTCACTCCTGATTACTTAATCCTGACTTAATAGTTATAATCATTCATCAAAGAGTAAAAATTGATTTTCCTGATATTATTTAGCCACAGGTATAACTCGAAAAAATATTCTCTCACACTAGGCAGGTTTTGGAAAAAAATCATCCAATTCTTAAAGCTGCGTCTCCAAAAGGCAACGAATCAGACACAGAAATAGTAGTAAAATCAAAAAAGAAAGTTGCATTTCTAACTTCTTCTGCTATCGAATCATTCACAGTACCAAGGATAATATTATTTTCCTCTTCTTCAGTTTCTATTTGAATTACTGTATTATTACCTTCTTGAGTAAAAGAAAGAGTAGATATTTGCTCCGAAACACCAATTCTATCCCCTGACAAAAAATTAAAATCTTCTATGGTGTCTGCATTATCTTCTTCATTATTAATTACTGCCAAGACAAAAGTATCTGCCCCAGCTTCCCCTAGCAAATTATCTGTACCAGCATCACCAATTAAAATATCATTCCCTTCACCACCAGTTAATATATCACTATTTTTACCACCCCGTAAAAAATCATCTCCTTTACCACCGAATAAAGTATCACTATCTAAATTACCATTCAAAATATCATTATCCAAACCTCCAGATAATAAATCTAAGCCTTTTCCCCCTCGAATATAATCGGAACTATCCCCACCATTTAAAGTATCATTTCCCTGATTACCATTAATAACATCATTAATTATTGAACCTGTAATTTCATCATTTCCTTCCAACCCCAATACACCAAATACCCCTTGAGATAACTCTGTAGAAATTTCAAAAATATCATCTCCTTCCGTTAAAACATTAAAAAAATTAATAGGCAATGGAATATTAGCGCGATTAACAAGATTAATAAAATTATTCAGCAGGGATGTATCGGTAATAATTTGTGAAATTCGACTAGGAATTATTCCTTGGGTTACTCTAGCAGCAGTAATAGTATCTCCTAAATCCAGTGCTCTAATAACTTCTAACCCACCTATTACATTACCAAATACTCCATAACCACCATCTAATAATGGTAGATCATTCAAGGGAACATAAAATTGAGAAGATGCCGAATTTAAAATCTCTGTACGAGCCATTCCAATAGCACCTGCTACATTTGGCAATTCTACTGGAGGAGAAACTATTTGATTATAAATAATTGGCTGTCCTAGACCTAGAGGCTTAACTTCTAGAGGAATAAATCTAAGTTCATTTGTTATTGGATCGACAAAATCACCACTTCCTAAAAGTTCCAAAGGAATATCTAGATTTCTACTAAAAGGATCCCCTCCTTGAACTAATGAAAATTGTTGCTGATTTTCGATGCGATGAAATCTCACACCATCATAAAAGTTTCTTTCTACTAAATCAACAAAATTACCTCCAGTTATTGGTGCATTGAATCCATCAATTTCGATGGTAACTATTTGATTATCAATGACCATTAATACTGTTGCTAGACCGGATATTTGTGGTAAATTTTCTGTCATTTCTATCTAATTTAATTAAATGGGACAATAAATGAACAATTTTCTGTGGAAAATTTGGGAACAAATTTATGTAAACTTATATAAAGTAGAATTTTAACGATAAATTATGACATCTCGTCGGGACTTTTTTACCATATTTTTAGTTATCTGTCTAGCTTTGACCACTTGGTTGAATTTTCTTCCCAATGTTTGGGCCCTTGGAGGTAAATTGCCAGAGTTAAACCAATCTGCACCAGAATTCACCCTACCCACCAACACAGGAGATGGAGAAATTTCTTTATCAGATTATCGTGGTAAGTGGGTAGTGCTTTATTTTTACCCTAAAGATTTTACTTCTGGTTGTACCATTGAAGCCCGTAGGTTCCAGGAAGATTTACCAAAATACAGTTCTCGAAACACTCAAATTTTAGGTGTTAGTGTAGATGATATAAACTCCCACAAAGAATTTTGTGATTCTGAAGGTTTAAAATTTCCGTTATTAGCTGATACGGATGGAACTGTCAGTAAAGCTTACGGTTCTTGGCTAAACTTTTTTTCTATAAGGCATACTTTTATTATCGACCCAGATGGGATTTTGCAGAAGATATTTCTAGGAGTAAAACCGGCTGTTCACAGTAATGAGGTTTTGTCAAGTTTGGATGATTTACAGAATACCTAGCAGATCTAATTAATATCAAGTTCTGTCAAATTATCCTTACAATAGAGATGTTGAATTAAACGTCTCTATTGTACTAGAAAGTTACGCATAAAAAAGTATTAAGCTAACTGTAGTTCTCATATTAATAATCTATAGTATTTTTTATTTCCTCTTCCTTATTCCCTTAAATAGAAAAACAGTGTATCTTACAAATCTTACGACTAAATATAATAAAAGATTACTTTAAATAATTAAATTATAGTAAATTGTAGGGCTTTACTAGAAATATATTAGTATTTTTGTCGGACAATTACAATAGCTGTTTCTACAATATTACCCTCATTCTGCATTTTCATCTCCATCATGTTTAGCTCCACAATATATGACATTACCACTCACGAATTAATCAATCTAATTTTTCACCTTTAAATTCACAACAACAGCAAGTTTGAGATGTAGGTTCCCAACGGCTAATTACTCTTATAGCGCCACCGTATTTTTATGCAAATCCATTTAAAAAAAATCCGAAATTTTCTGGTGCCGTTCTTCAGAAAATACCTCTCGATAATTTCCGATTATTAAGCATTCCAGAAACTTGTCATACCTCTAAAATAATTGTTTGGTTTTCACATAATTTCCGTAGATAATTTGTCCGGAAACCCGACAATAAATTACATTAATACGGGGGTTTTTTACTATTCCTTTAATTTGATTAATGTGTTCATCTGTATAGTACCGATGACCCCCTATCGTTCTTAATGGCTTCAGTTTTCCAGAAGAGTCCCATCGATGTAATGTTTTGACACTGACTCCGGCTAAATCAGCAAATTCATTCGGTCTATAGTGCATCCTAGACATTATGTACAGGTATGTATAGTATTGTACAGGTTTTTGTCTTCTAGAAAAAGCTCCCGTAGCAAAATGTCCCTAGAGTAGCAAAAGTTTTGATTCCTAAATCTATACCTACTGAATCAGCATTTTTAGGGAATACTTCTGGCAAAACTTCTAGTACAAAACTTAGGAAATATCCATTAACTGATGACTGAGATGGCCTATTCTTCAATCAGAACTTTCATAGTGCAAAAAGAGTCTTCTATTTTGCTCTGTACACCTTAATTTTTCTTCAAGAATCTGCCAATCTTTTTGTTCAATATGTTGAATAAACTCATCAATTTTCTCGCGAAAAGAATAGAGCGATCGCAACACCTCTAGACGATTATATTGGGCCATCATTCGTCCTAACTCCGGATTACCTCCTCCCACCCTACTTGTGTCATGGAAACCGGAACTAGCCAAATCTTGTGCTAACTTAATAACAACAGGGCTATTCTCACTCATACAGGCAGCTATCAAACTAGCACTGGCCATCACAGGTAAATGAGATATCCAAGCAACAGCTTGGTCATGTTGGTAAGGGTCGCAAGAGTAAACTTGACTTTTAAGCAATTTAACTATTGCTTTAACTTTCTCTAAAGACTCTAGGGGCGTATTTTTATTAGGAGTCAGCACATAGGGTCTATCCTCAAATAAACCCAATTGAGCCACCTCTATTCCACTTTCTGCTTTGCCAGCCATAGGATGTCCACCAACAAAATTAGGCCAAATCTGAGAAACACCTTCCACAATAGGTGTTTTAACAGAACCTACGTCAGTTACAATTGCAGAAGGAGACAGAAAAGGAATAAGTTGTTTTAAAGTAGGAATAATATCGCATATGGGAGTACAGATAAATATCAAATCAGCAATAGATAGTAAAGATAGTTCTGAGCTAGCTTCATCAACAACACCAAGAGCAACTGCCTTTTGACAAGTTTGTTTTCGACGAGATACTCCAAGAACACAATAACCTAATTTTTTTAAGTCCAATCCAACCGAGCCACCAATTAAACCTAATCCAACAATACCTATGTTAATCATAATCCAACGGGTTTGATACAAGGGTAAACCCTCATGATAATCGAAGAACTTCAAGAAAAATATGCTGCTGGTGAAAGAAACTTTACTGACCTCAATCTTTTTGAGGCCAATCTTACTGGCGTGAATCTTAGTGATGTAAACCTTAGCGGAGCTAATCTTAGCCTTTCTAACCTAAGTGGTGCAAATCTAACAGATTCTAATCTTAGTAAAGCTAAACTTAATATCACTAAACTTAATGGAGCTCATCTGAACGGCACAAATTTAAATGGTGCTGATTTGAATGTAGCTAACCTAGTTCTAGTTAATTTGCAAAACGCTCAATTAATTGGCGCTAAACTGATCAGAGCAGAGCTGATTAGAGCAGAATTAAGTGGGGCCAATCTTTCTTTCGCTGATTTAAGTGGAGCAAGTCTTGTTGAAGCGACACTCAGAAAAACTAATCTTAGTGGTGCCAACTTAAAGGGAACTAACTTACGTTTTGCTTGTCTTACAGAATCTAATTTAATAGAGGCTGATTTGCAAGGAGCAGATTTAAGTGGTGCAGACCTCAGTGGTGCAGATTTTAGTGGTTCTGAATTAAGGCAAGTTAATTTGACTGGTGCTAATTTGAAAGGTGCCAATTTAAGTGGGACTAATCTACGCTGGGCTACTTTGACTGGTGCTCAACTGAACTGCGTCAATCTAAGTGATGCGAAACTGAGTGGTGCTGACCTGACTAGAGCAAACCTATTCCAAGCCAACCTTTTAAATGCTAGCCTAATTTATGCGGATTTATCCAGTGCTTGTTTGATTGAAGTATATTGGATTGGAGCCGATTTAACAGGGGCAACTTTAACAGGGGCTAAAGTTTTTGGCGCCTCTCGCTTAGGAATTAAAACAGAAGCTCTAAATTGTGATTGGCTTGATTTGAGTCCTAATGGAGATAAAACTAAAATCTATACTCTTAATTCTGGGACAATTAAAAGTTTCTTTCACAAGACTCTTCCTAAAGTAAAGATAATTGTTGATAGTTCCTTAGATAGTCCTAGCCATTATGCTCTAGCTGCTACATACTACCAAATTGGTAAGTGTTTACCAGATATCAATCAACCCCCTTGTATAGAAGTTAACTCTTGTAGAACAATCATTTCCTTTCCAATGAACAGCGATGAAAAACTATTTGCTGTTGCTTATATCACTATTCTACCTTTTCTTGATGCTTCTAAAACTCAAGAAAATATTGTCAGGATTATGAAAATACTTAACTCTCAGGAGCTAAATTCTTTAACTCCTATCATGAGTAAAATAATTCGGCAGTTAAGTACAATTTTCAATGAATCAATTAAACAAGTTAATCAAATTAATAAAGATAAAGCGTTGTTAAAATTTTGCAGTGGAATTAAATTTTTTCAGAGGCCAACAAAAATAACTATAATTAATTCCAGTGATCAAATTTTTAATATCTACCATCACCCTAAATTTGGTAAACGATTAGTAAATAAAATTAGTAACAATACTGAAGTAGACACTATAATTCAAGTTCCTCAAACCTTACCACATTCTTTCAATGCAATTATTGATTTTATAGATGGCTTTCATAAATCATAAATGAATGTCTATAGAATAATTGTGGTTGTCAGTAAAATATACAATTACTATCTCCTACGAATATCAATTTCTCTATGATTTTCTTCAATGTGATATATCATTAACTTATATTAAGTGCAGAGTCATAAAGAATTGCTATTACTTATAAAGCTCTTTGATACATTTATTAATGATGCTATAGTTTTGCAGGACCATCCTTATATTACTAATTTTACTGCCAGTACCCTTTACCCACCCCTATTTCTGGGGCCAGGGCTTTTTCCAGATCGAGCGATCGCAAAAGAAAAAATAAAAGCGCTCTTTTCTTTGATAAAATCAGAAAATAGCACTCCTAAATAAATGCGAAAAATTAGTGTATTTAAAGCCTAAAAGATTAAACATGAAAATTATCATTATATTCAAAGCCTTATAAAGGTGGAGAAAACAGGACTAAGAGGAAATAAAAAGTCTGAAGAAACTTTGTATTATATCAGTACTAAAGTATTAGCATTAAAAAAAATTGCAGCAAAAATCAGAGGACATTGGTTAATAAAAAATCAAGTACATTGGGTAAAAGATGTGATTTTTAATGAAGATAAATCAAAGATAAGAGAACTACAAGCAGCTTGAAATCTTTCACTTTTGTACACAATAATTATGAATGTTTACCGAAGTTTTGGTTTTGACTCAATAAAACAAGGAATATATTGGTTGGGAAATAATTGGGATAAAATTTTAGCATTCTCTACTTAAATAGACAATGAAAATATATTTTTAGTAAAAACAAATTAGATAAAAAAATGAGAATAAAACGATAATATCTTGTTTAAAAAGCATGAGCTTAAGTTTTTAAGCTCAAAAAATAGAGAAAGTTATTTTCCGGAAAAATCAGAATCAATTAAATTAGAATTGAGCAATATTAGGGAGGAAAAAACATAACTTTTCTCCAAAAATTGACTACTAATTTTGGAGAATGAAAAAGCCCTGCTTTCTAGGGGGGTTGGATTGCAACTGAAGTCTTTTATCATTCCTCCCAGAGCTTCTTTTCTTTTTCTTGACTTACCAAAGTATATATTTTTCCTATAGAATAGCGATTATGTCTTCTCATTGTTTGGGATATTATATTCAAATCCCATACCAAAACGGTATATCATAAATTACCATGGGCCAAGCCGAAAAAAAATCAGAAAATTAAGAAAATTATTGAGTTTGTTAGAGGCAAAATTACTTTTTTTTCAATTCCTACTCAGTTAATTTTAAATAATTCACGAAGTGAGAGTTTAGTAGTCAAAAGGAATCCTGATGTTTGGAAAAAAATCTGTAACAACATGGGTGGGCAGGAACTCTCTCTACCTTCTGATAATAAAGTAGCTGATTTCATTAACAGCTTTTATTGCTCTGGTCAAAGTCTGTGATTGAAGTAGAAGTCCATCAATCCCTGTTACATTTTCTGCGATTGCAAAATCAGCCTCACTGGCCTCATAATTTAACAATGGCGCGGCTAGTCGCAAGAGCTTTGCGACTAGGACGTAGTGCTTTAATTCAAACAGCTTCTCCACCAGGTAGCCGTAATCAACAATATCAATTAAGTTATTTGCTACCAATATTAATGTGGCCAAGAAAAACAATATTAGTTGCTCCTCAGTCAGTACAAGAACATTTAATAACTGTCGAAATTCCTAAATTACTGGCAAGTAACTCTAATCTTGGTTCATCACTCCCTAAGAAAGTCATCCAAACCTATCCGCCACAAAACCCTGATTTTAATGGGCTACTACTGATGAAGCCTGAAGCTTGGTTAGTTAGCCAATGGCAGAATGACCACTTTTGTGAAGGCATTCCGACAATTATTGATTGGGCAGACGATCTAGAAACTTGGGTACAAAATTATTTAACCACTAGCTTTTTACCTACTCACTGGAATCAATTGATGGAAGTTTATCCCGATCAAGCTGACTTGATTCGTGAAACAAGGGTAAACTTAACCCGATCACTCTTCCAACATCCAGCTAACCCTTACAGTTGCTACTTAGTTGAACAACATGAGCAACAGGTTTTACAAAATCTTATAGAAGGTTTGTCATTATCTCGAAGAAACAAAGAATTACAGAGTCATCATTTGCATCATAATTTTTGGTTTCAGTGGCAAAGCAATGGAAGACTCAGGTGGGCAGAAATTCATCGCCAGAGAGGAACGTTTTCTTTATACTGTACTCCTTATGATTTATCTGAAGCTCTCAAAAATATTTGGGCTAAACAACCTGTGGTAATTATTGGAGGGGCATTAGACCTAGAAACAAAAGCTGATAGCTATAGACAGATGATGGGACTAGGAGATCTAACCTGCGTTAAATTTTCCCCCGATTCTCATCATGAAATGATTCAACTATATTTGCCCAATAGCTTACCAATGCCGAATACACCTCAATTTCAAGGAGCATTAATAGCAGAAACTCGGACTCTATTGCAGATAAGTTCCAGTGCTACTAATAGATTAACAGTGCTTATCATTGGAGATGTACCACTTAAAAGTCAAGTTGGAACTGCTTTGGCCTCTGAATTTGGTTCCCGAGTCCAAGTAGAAACCGTTGCTGTTGAAGAAAATGGAGTTCTAATTACTGGCTGGGAGTTTTGGCAACAACATCAAAGAGAATTCAAAGCACCTAAATTATTGATAATTACTACTTTGCCCCTTCCATCTTTGGAACATCCTTTAGTCTCTGGACGAGTAAATTATTACAAACAACAAGGTTTAGATTGGTTCAGATTATACCTTTTACCAAAAGCACTACAAGACTTGCAACGTGCTATTGTCTCTGTCCGAGAATCTCAGGGTGTAGTTGCTATTTTAGATAGTCGTGTGATTCGCCGTAGTTATGGCCAGCAAATCTTAACAGCTCTTAGCCCCTTTGCCAAAATTGATTACTTGGATACTACATGCTTTATTTGAACCAGGGAATAGGGAGTAAGGAGTAAAATTAGCAGAGTTGTTGGGAATTAGGCAAAAAAAAGATTTAAAGACCTAATCACCTCAGAGTTTATAGTCTTTTTGAGTCCTAAAATACTGAAGACATTATAGAGTAAACTTTTGAGCATTTTAAATTTTATTTATCAATAACTCTAATGATTATAGAGATTTCACTGCTTCATGAAACCTATACAAACCTAGACAGGCTTGCTGTTCAATTCCTGCTTCAACCAAGGGAGACGGTACCTTCAAGTCCACAGGCGTTCACCGATAAGCTCTCGGCATTTTTTGTCCAATTTTCGAGATTGATTGACCCATTCAAGTCCCTGTCCATAACTTGCCCACAATTTTGACAATGATAAACCCTTTCACATAGGGGCTAATCTAGTATATTTGCGCAGACTCAACAAGTTTTTGAACTGGGGAACCACCTATCTACTATGGTTAACAAAAAGCCAAAACATTCTTGTTTATAACTTAAAAATTCTCGAAAACGATTCTAATTTCTAAAAAATGTCTGCCTACGCGACATAAAAAAACTTAGATATGTTAGGATAACCCGCTAATTGTGTCTATGGCAGACAAATCAAAGGGACAATTATTCCGACGACCTCCTCTATAATCACCAACCTATTAGACTTTTTCTGTAAACCCTAACTATTGTTATGATTCAGATATAAATTACTAAATGAAGGTTGAGATAATTTATGGGTGAAGCAAAGCGTCGTAAAGAAGCACTGGGAGAACAGTATGGTCAAGAAGCAAAATTTATTTCTTGGCTACCAATTACTAAAAGTCAAAGTCAACAATTTATGCAATTGACTACAACTAGTGCATGGATTGGTATTGGGTTCCTTATTGTTACTTGGTTAACAGTTAGATTTATTGGTCCTGCTTTTGGATGGTGGCAAGTTGAATAACTTTTCGTCTACGAAGTTAGAAAAAAAATTATAACTAGTTTCTCATAACCCACATTCCGCAGATCTTCATCTATCTTTGTGTATATTTACATTTTCAAAGAGACTCATAGGAAAAATCTTCGTTCTAGAACTCAATATCGATAAAAATTATCAATAACTAACTTTTTATGAGGAAATTAGTTACAATTGTTGATAATAGTGAAAATTGATGTCTATAACTATAAGGCTTTCAGGGGGTGGATTCGGGGCGATAGATCAATAAAACTTATCAATTTAATGTTAAGAAGTGCGGAATGTGGATTTTATAGGTTTTATTTATCAGATTCTCAAAAATATTCTTAAGGATATTGATCTTATTAAATTAATAGAATATTGACTTATAAATCAGCCAAAATCAAAGGAGACTTTGATCTTTTTTGAATAAAAAATCAAGATCAATTAAGACAAATTTGTCAAGTTAAAGTGATCAGTGAGTCAGGATAGTTTTTGACTTATAGATGGTATTAATTATTTGTATAACTTAGTATGATGTTGCTCAAGCTAGACTTAATGGTTTGATTCCGGAAAATACGAGAATCTAGCTGAATTTTTTGGATAAGACTTTGCTCCAAAGTTATATTTTTGAGTTTCTCAATAAGTGATTATACTGAAGCTAAATTTAGTGGTTTGATTCTAAAAAATACAAGGGTTTAGTTGAATGTTGTGGTTGATACTTTGCTCCAAAATTCCATCAGTTAACCTAAGGTATCTGGTATTGAAGGTCCGTTAAAAGAGCTGCCAGAAAAAATAATTAGGTCTATACTATTTCAGAAGTTAAACATCAAAAATTTTATAGAAATTTGACAAAGATCAAGATTTTATAAAATTTTGACAGACTTTAGAATCTAGGGATATGTTGATAGGGAGGATAACTGTGTTTCTGAGACTTGCAGAACAACATCGTCAATTTGTAAAAGACCTAGTAATGAATTTGCGGGCCTTAGCAATTGCGCTAGAGAATAGAGGATATTTGGCATCCTGTTACACTTGTGGAGGTCAAATGAATAGCGCATCATTTATGGTCAGCATGGGAGAAAATCATTTGATTCGGTTTCTAGTATCAGATTATGGCATTACATGGACAGAGATGCGAGATGAGTGTGAATTAATGAAATTAGAAGGAGCTGAAGCTATTAGTCAGCTACAAGAACTAGCTGACTTACTGAAAAATCAGGTTCAGCCAAATCAAAAACCTAATCAACTTCACCAGGAAGATCTAAGCCATAATTTGGCCATTTAGTACAGGATTGATCTTGTGTTAAACCTTGTGGTAACAACACAGAATTAATAGTTTAAGGAATTGATATGAAATACGTTCATGTTTTCTACTAGAGAGAGATTTATAAGAAGATTTGGGAATGGGTATATGGGGAGATTTATAAGTAGCATGATTTGTGGTATTTCATATTACTATATTAATTCTTACCTTCATTAAACCCAGATAACTCTAGACACGCTTCGTGCTGGTGGACTGATAAAACTAAAATGGCGCGTTACGGCAGATTCCTAAATAACGTCAGTTCAGTTTAAGGCTATGGGTGTGCCTATTCTACTAACTAATGGTACTTACAGTTAACTAAGAATCTGATCAGGGGATTCAGCTTATCCCGAACTCAGTTTAAATAGCTTTCACAACAATAAAGAAAAAGAATTTTGACATACTCTCCGGCCTAAAGGGACGGGGATTATCACAAAAAGCGATTCTTTGTGCGGCCATGCTCATCAAAACTTAGGAGGCTCAAAGCATTTTAAATGTCTGCACTGCGGTCACTCAATGCCGAGGGATTGGAATGGCGCTTTGAGGATATTCCTCAAAGCATTGCGAGATAAGGCCAATGTTGATGGTTCTCCCGTTACATTGCTATGAACGGTTTTCCAGACTTCTACCGGGAATTGCGTGGCAAGATGTATTTGTTAATCTATAAAATATAAGTTAAGTTAAGTTTTTAATATTAGCTGGACACAAATTACTACTAATGAAGTATAAAGAGTCTGGTAAAATAGGAAAATTGATTCCGAGTTATGAGTATTTTAGAATCTCAATGGCAACATTTCTTTGTAGACACCAATAATATTCGCCTACATTGTGTTACTCAAGGTAAGGGAGAATTAGTCATACTTCTTCATGGTTTCCCTGAATTCTGGTATTCTTGGAGGTATCAAATGCCTGCATTAGCCCATCACTTCAAGGTTGTAGTTCCAGATTTGCGCGGCTACAATGATTCAGACAAACCAGATAATGGTTATGACTTGGATACTTTGGCCGCTGATATTCGGGGACTAATTGAACGTTTAGGTTATTTGAAGGCACATATTGTTGGCCATGATTGGGGAGGGGCGATCGCGTGGCATCTAGCTCAAAAATTTCCTGAATATTTAAACCGTCTAGCAATTTTGAATGCAGCTCATCCGCAAAAATTCATTCAAGAACTGGCCGGAAATTTAGATCAATTGCGCAGAAGTTGGTACATATTAGCTTTTCAAGTTCCAGGAATTCCAGAATGGTTGATTGAGCAAAACTTAAGAGAATTCATAAGAGGACTTTTCCAAGGGCAAGCTGTTCGTAAAAGTGCCTTTAATACTGAGATTACTCAGATTTATCAGGCAGCTTTAGAGAAACCAGGAGCTTTGGTCGCTGCAATTAATCACTATCGCCAATTTCTTCGACCTCAAAACTGGCTAAAAAACTTCAATAAGTCACAACCAGTCACAGCACCTACTTTAATCTTATGGGGTAAAGAAGATTATTTTTTAAGCCAAAAACTTACAGAAGGTTTAGACAAATTAATTTCTGCTCCTTTCTGGTTAAAAATTATCCCTGAGTGTGGTCATTGGATTCAGCAAGAAGTACCTCAGACAGTGAATCGGGAGTTACTGGATTTTTTTCGGTAAAAAATAATCAAACATTATCTAAATGTTGGCAGAAGACCCGCGCTCTGCCGTAGGGGAGCGTCGGGATGAATGCCAATCAATCTTGCGGTTTTACAAATGATATGTTAGAGTGGATAACCGCGAGGACTCACATATTTACATATTACTGTTGTCTTTAAATGTATTACAAATTTTTGCTATTATTACCAATGCTTTCACATATGTTACATTAGTAGCAATTTATAGTAGTCAAGGCTTGTAGAAAAAGTATTTTTAAGGAGCAGGAAACCCGCCCCTGACCTATTACCACTCTTAATAGAAAGAGTTGGATATATTTGTCTCTTTATTTGTCTGCCTAGGGAGCGCCCAAAATACTAACTTCTTCAGCCTTCTTGGACCGAAAAACAGACACTTTGATAAAAGACCGAAGTACAGCTAAAATTTACTCTTCCTCCAGAATTTCATCCTCATCTTCGTCCTCTTCTATTTCACCAACCCGCGCCACAGAGTTGGCAGAAACCACAGCACCTTGACTTAACTTATCTCGAACTTGCTTTTCAATTTCTTTGGCAAAGTCAATATTTGATTCCATATGAGCAATAGCTTTTTCTCGACCTTGAGCAAAATTACTTCCTTTGTAGCTATACCAAGCACCTCTACGTTTAATTACATCCGTCTCTTCGGCTAAGTCAATAATACAACCGACATTAGAAATACCTTTACCAAAAATAATATCAAATTCAGCCACGCGGAATGGAGGAGCGACCTTATTTTTAGCAACTTTTACCTTAGCATGAATACCATATTCCTCTGAAGATTTCTTGAGAGTTTGTGTGCGACGAATATCAAGTCTGACCGAAGTATAATACTTAAGGGCATTACCACCAGTAGTAGTTTCTGGATTACCATAGACAACACCTATTTTTTGGCGAAGTTGGTTGAGGAAAACTACTGTACAACCAGATTTACCAATATTTCCTGTAATTTTTCGTAGTGCTTGACTCATTAAACGAGCCTGGAGACCCATGTGAGAATCTCCCATATCTCCCTCAATTTCAGCTCTAGGTACCAATGCTGCTACCGAGTCAATAACTACAATATCAACAGCGACAGAACGAACAAGGTGATCCACCACTTCCAAGGCCATCTCCCCAGTGTCAGGTTGAGAGACCAATAAATTTTCAATATCTACTCCCAATGCGCCAGCATAGGTAGGGTCTAGAGCATGTTCTGCATCTACAAAAGCTGCTATACCTCCACATTTTTGAGTTTCGGCGATCGCATGTAATGCTAGGGTGGTTTTTCCAGAACTTTCTGGTCCATAGATTTCAATAACCCTGCCCTTGGGCAACCCGCCTCCCAATGCCAAGTCTAAAGTAAGTGCCCCACTAGAGATCGTTTCTACCTTCATGCGGGTAGAATCTCCCAAACGGACAATAGACCCTTTACCAAAAGTTTTTTCTATGGTTTTTAGGACTGAATCTAAAGCTTTTTGTTTTTCTTTATTATCTGTAGTCGAAGCCATTTGTTTTTTCTCAACTTAGTTTTTCAATATACAATGGCTACCCAAGTGGTTGACATCCTCCCCGGTTCTCAGGCACAGGAACTACTAGCAAGCCAAAGCTTCTCAGGGGGTTGAGGTTTCATTGGTCGCCGCATCCGCCCCTCTTGCTCCCTTTCCGGGAGGGGATGGAGGTGGGTTATGCTTGCCTAATGGTCCGTTTTTCGTTTTTTTGCTCTCCGAATGTCTTCAGGATAAGTAACATAATCCCACACCAAGCTTATCCTATAGTGTGGGCTTCTCCTTTAAGAGTCCCGCAACTGTGCCGGACCCCACAAGATTTAAGGACTCAATACCCTACCGCCCTATTTTTTATATTTATCCCTGGGTTGACATCACCCTCTATCAATATACCGCAGTGCTCAGAGTTTGGGAGTTCTGTTAGATAATTCTTTGGGGATTTTTTGACCACAAATTGAGAATCAAAAAAAACTAAAACAACACAGTGAATCTATGTCCCATTGAGTCCCATTGATTGACCGCCGATTTATCTCACCCCAAATCAAAGATTATAGCGTGAGGTTTCTCGAGGATTTAGCTAATATATTTATTACTATAATATCGTTTTCGAGAATTGTTAAGTTATAAACAAGAATGTTTTGGCTTTTTGTTAACCATAGTAGATAGGTGGTTCCCCAGTTCAAAAACTTGTTGAGTCTGCCCAAATATACTAGATTAGCCCCTACGTGAAAGGGTTTATCATTGTCAAAATTGTGGGCAAGTTATGGACAGGGACTTGAATGGGTCAATCAATCTCGAAAATTGGACAAAAAATGCCGATAGCTTATGGGTGAACGCCTGTGGACTTAAAGGAGCCGTCTCCCTTGGTAGAAGCAGGAATTGAACAGCAAGCCTGTCTAGGTTTGTATAGCTTTCATGAAGCAGTATCAACACTTTCCCCGACCTTTTGACCCTAGGTGACCTTTTTTACCATCTGCCCGAGGGAACTTATAGCGGTTTTCAATTGATGAACTACATCATCATAACCAAAACCTTGTAGGGACCTTGCATAAGGGCGTCCCTACTGTAGTCTACCAACATGAAAACTGCTGTAATTCTCTTTATTTACGCACCTGAGCTACTGTCATATACCTTTCAGTACTATAGCCACAACTACGACAAGAATGGATTCCTAAAGATAGCTCCTTCTTA
Source organism: Trichodesmium sp. MAG_R02 (assembly GCA_023356605.1). Lineage (GTDB taxonomy): Bacteria > Cyanobacteriota > Cyanobacteriia > Cyanobacteriales > Microcoleaceae > Trichodesmium. Next base: position 17,802 of record JAKQYE010000078.1, read on the forward strand.
AGGCAGTTAACAGCATATTTGGGGCAAATCTGACTTTTTCCATAAGTATATACTCTGGCAAAATTGTTAAAAATGAACCCTGATCATTGTCCCAGTAAGCTTTCTTTAAATCAGACTTCATTTGATGCTTTCAGGTTCAAAGACTCTGCAAACATTTATCAAGCTGTCCTTTTAGGACGAGGCTTATTCTCCTGGATTTTGGATCAAAATATTTCACTTACAGCGCTTTTTAAATTGATGAACTACATCGCCATAACCAAAACCTTGTAGGGACGTTGCATAAGGGCGTCCCTACTGTGGTCGACCGACATGAAAAATGCTGTAGCTGGTCCACTATAGTTGATTTAAACCATTAATATCATCTGAAAATAATGCTAAAAAATATTCCATTTGTTGACCTGAAACTCCAACATCAACCACTTGAAAGTGAGTTAGAGAATTCCATTAAGGAAGTATTAGAAAGAGGAGATTTTATACTTGGCCAAGCAGTCGGAGAATTTGAGTCCTCGTTTGCTCAAATTTGTGGAGTTCAAAATGCTATTGGAGTTGCTTGTGGCACAGATGCCATAGCACTTGGACTTCAAGCTTGTGGTATTACTGTAGGAGATGAAGTAATTCTACCAGCTAATACTTTTATTGCTACTTTAATAGGTGTACTTCATTCTGGTGCCACACCAGTATTGGCAGACTGCCATCTCGAAACAGGATTAATTGACTTAGAAACTGCTCAAAAAGCTGTCACACCTAAAACTAAGGCTATATTGCCAGTACATCTTTATGGTCAAATGGTAGCTCCCAGTAAGTTACAAGACTTTGCTCAAACTAATAACCTAATTATATTTGAAGATGCAGCCCAGGCCCATTTTGCTCAAACAGAAGGATATTGGGCTGGAAGTATAGGGACTGCTGCTGGGTTTAGCTTTTATCCTAGTAAAAATTTAGGTTGTTTTGGGGATGGAGGCATGGTTGTTACTAATGACCCAAAGGTAGCTAGTAAAATACGAACTATTCGTAATTATGGTGCACCTAGTAAATATGTCCATGAGGAACTAGGTACTAATAGTAGGTTAGATACCCTACAGGCAGCTATACTAAATGTCAAGCTTCCTTACTTAAAAGCTTGGAATAGCGATCGCAACCAAGCAGCTCAAAAATACAATACCCTCCTCAGCCCCATGAAGGAGAAAGGTATTATACCAATGCACAATTTGAGTGGTACTGGACATATTTATCATTTATATGTGATTCGAGTTACTGAAAAATCTCCAATTGAGCGTGATACCCTGAAAGAGAAATTAGGAGTAGCAGGAATTTCTGTTGGTATTCATTACCCCATACCCTGTCATCTTCAGCCAGCTTATCAAAGCTTAGGCTATAAACAAGGAGATTTTCCTCACAGTGAAACCCTGGCTCGACAAATTTTATCTTTACCCATGTATCCTGTAATTAGTGAAGAACAAATTAATCGCGTTGTTGAGACAATTATTCAAATTGTCGATAATTGACATCTTCCCCGGCCTAAAGGCACGGATAAACAACCGAGCCGTGACTCTGATGTGGGTTGACGTTTCACAGGCTGTCGCTACTTTGGCAGTAGTCTTACACTTGCCGAAGCGTCGGTTGTTTTTGTCTTGAATTGCCCATCGGCGACTAATATATTTCAGGACTTACGCAACGGCACTATGTATAGTGGCAATATCTTAAAAATAATAATTTTTGGCACCACATATAGCGGTACTGCGTAAGTCCTGATATTTATTGTGCACTAAAAAGCAATAAAGACTAGACCAGTCAAAAAAAATCAACTAAAAAGTCCCCCGCTCATGGGCGAGGCTTGAAACCAAATTTTTCGGTAATTGGTAAGTATTCAGCTATCAACTTGATAGCACCTATTTAAGTTATCCTTGCCTTATCAATTGTTAACTTTATTCATTTAAATTTAGGGTATGATCATAAAAATATTATTTATAGCGCTTTTCAAAATTTCCATAGCCAAAACCTTGTAGGGACGTTGCATAACAAAAATCCGTTTCATGTCACGTAGCGAAACGTCCCTATTGTCGTATACCTATATTAAAACTGCTGTAAAACTCAAGAATTTGAGTTATTAAATTAGGAAAAATAGAAATATAGAATATTATTTGTCATCCTCTACTAGCTGATAGCTGAGAGCTGAATGCTTACAATTAATGAGAAGTAAATCGGATATATTTATTACTTGATTTTTCTGCAATTATCCTGTCTAAAATTTTAATATATATGAGTTTTAGGAATAAACAAGCTGGTACTTTTTCGGTAAAAAAAATAATCAAGCCCTGTTCTATAAAAACTGTTAAAGTTACTTACCAAGACTCAAACACAAATTTTAACTGTTTAAATAGTAATCAAAAGAACTAAAAAATATGCAAGCTAATCGAAAATTTATTATTGCCATTGAGGACAACTTACTGACATTAGCGATCGCTGCGTTAATATTTCTAATGTATGCTTCCCTAATCATATATTGGTACGGCGGGTGGTTAAATAAAAATATCAGTATAGAACATGAATATTTTAGTCATGGAATAATAGGTCTACCTTTTGCTAGTTACATTGCTTGGAATAATAGGCAAAAATGGCAAAATTTAGCTAATATTTCTCATCCCTTGGGAGCAGTATTATTAGGAATTGCAGGAGTTTGGTATATCAGTGATATTCCAGACTTAATCAACTTATCTTTTCCCGTAATGTTGATAGGAATTTGCCTTTGGTTTAAAGGAATACCAGGTTTCAAATTAATGGGTATGCCATTAATGTTTATTTTCTTTGCTAGTCCTAATCATATTCCTTATTTAATCGAACCTTATGCCCTACCTCTACAGAAATTTATTGCTGGAGTTGCCGGGTTTATTTTAATGCACTTACATATGAACGTTACTATTGAAGAAATATATATATATGTGGGAGGTAGAATTGTTGAAGTTGCCCCCCATTGTGCAGGTTTAAAAATGTTATTTACCAGTCTCTATGTTTCTCTAATGTTACTTTATCAGACTGGAGCTATAAGGAGTCGTGCTAAGATCACTTTTTTACTGATTAGTGCAGTATTACTTAGTGTCAGTGCAAATATTTTGAGAAATACTATGCTAACAATTTTTTATGGTACAGGGCAGGATGAAGTTTTTTATTGGTTACATGATGGATGGGGTGGTGATATATATTCTGCTTGTATGCTGGTTTTATTAATTCTAATTATAAACTGGGTAGATAACTCTTTCACAAACTTACTTGATTTTCCCGATCAATCTGATACATAGAGCTATTACATAGAGCTATTTATTAAACTAAAAGTATATATATTTATGATATTTGCTTTGACTGGAGTAAATATCATAAAATTAATAAAATCTCAGGGGGTTTTATTATGGTTTATTTTTTCAAAAAATTACAAAGATCTCAATTTCCACAAGTGCTATTCTTGCTATTTCTGCTAATTACTTTAGTATTAGGTTACATAACAGGAAAATTGCCAGGGACAAAGAGCCCCTCAATACCTTGTTTAAAAGGTTTAATACAAATAAGGAAAGATGGATTAACTATTTCTGATTTACCTACAAAATATCATAAAGAATTGCAAATTACTAATAATAAATGGTTAGAGCAACAAGTTAGATATAATACTAAAGATGTATTTTTTTTACTTTTAACCCCCAATGGACCAGAAGATAAACCCCAAGTAGAATGGGTGGATATAAATGGGTTTATTCGTTGGAAAATAGATTCCCAAAATAGAATTAAATTTACTTCAAAAATAGTACAAAATAGCTGTGGGATTAATAATAAAGAAAAACAATATTCTAATATAGAGGCTAGATTCTTTCGAGGCTGGACAAGTCAAAAAACTTATGCAGTTATGCAGTGGTATGCTTGGCCGGGGGGAGGAAGTCCAGATCCTGGGGGTTGGTTTTGGGCTGATAGTTTAGCTATGGCATCAAAAAAGCGCGTGCCTTGGGTAGCAGTAAGTATTATGTTTCCTATCGAACCTCTAGGAGATGTAGAACCCTATATCCCACAGCTCATCTCTATCGGGGAAAAAATTCAAGTGGCACTGACAACAGAAGCATTTAAGGAGTGAACATTCAGCCATTAGTGGTCAGCTCAAGGGCTTTTCTTCAGTCATTCTGGGCAAAAAGCTCCATGAAAGTAATAAATTACTAAGTTGAGCTGATTATCTTTTCTGTGTCGGACTTTTAATTATTATTGGAGACTAATTCCTCTTTACTTGCTGATAATTGATAGTTGATAGCTGATAGCTAAATGGTTATGCAATACTAAGTCATTATCTACAATAATGAATTCTTAAAAAATAGCTCTAATTTCTATCAATCAAGCTTTATAGCTGCCAATTTTTTTTACTATATTTATAGATGGGATTGCTATATTTACTGTACATAAAGAATTACTTGTTCTTTAAATAAAATTTCAACACACAAAGCCAGTTAAATTTTATGATTAACGACTATTATCAAAGGTTAATTTCTTTATTCTTGGCTAATTTTTACTCTAGTACTATAACCTTATCTTTAGCTGGATTAATTTTTCCTAAAACTGCTTATGGGCAATTTCAATTACCTAATGAATCTAAACAAAATACTTCACAAACTAACAATATAAAATACCCATCTATAGGTTCTCCACCTTTAGATCCTAATTTCGACTCTGACCCAGATTTACGATTAAGACGTTACTTACTCGGACCGGGAGACCAACTTTCGATTCAAGTTCAAAGATTTCCTGATTTGAATATCGGAACGGCTATAGGTCCGGAAGGTACAATTCAAATGCCTCTGATAGGCACTGTGTTACTCCAAGATTTAACTATATTGGAGGCTGTAGCAAAAATTACTTCTGAGCTAAGTAAATTTATCATTAGTCCAGAAGTATCTATCTCTTTAGTTGTGCAACGTCCAGTCCGAGTCACTATTGCTGGAGAAATTACAAGGCCGGGTTATTATCCAGTAGGGGGAAATTATCAAATTTCAGATGCCCTCTCTGTGGCAGGTGGGACAACTTTTACGGCAGACTTACGGAATATAGAAGTGCGTCGGACTTTGGCTGATGGCTCTATAGTTAGTCAGATAGTAAATATTTTAACTCCACTACAAGAGGGTGGTTCTCCTCCTGATTTACGCTTAGAAGATGGAGATGTGGTAATTATACCTTCTCTTAAGTCTATTAAACCTGAGGAGAAAGACAGGGAGTTATTAACTAATTATAGTCAGGCAGGTGCTTTAGCTACTGGTATTGTTACTGTGAATGGGGAAGTCACTCGACCTGGTTATTACCCTGCAAATCAGGTTTCTTCTGCTTTGTTCGCTGCTGGTGGTGCTTCTTTAACTGCGGATCTGCGAAGGATTTTGGTTCGGCGGACTTTGGGTGACGGTAGTATGATTGAGGAAACAATTGATTTATATACTCCTTTACAAAATTCTACTGATTTGCCCAATATTCCCTTAAAAGATGGGGATGCTGTAATTGTACCTACACTGGAACCAGGGTCTGACTTTGGTTATGACCGGGAGTTAGTTGCTAAATCGACTTTAAGTCAACAACAAGTTACTATTCGTATTTTTAGTAATCCTAATGATGCTTTGGCTACTACTAATCTCCCGAATGGTAGTAGATTAATAGATATTCTCAACGGTATAGCCCTAGATTCAGCAGATTTGGAAGCAATTAATTTAATTAGATTTGATAAGGAAAAAAGGAAAATAATTAGGCGAGAACTGAATGGTAAAAAAGCCATATTTGGGGATAGTTCTCAGAATATTCTACTTCAGAATGAGGATATAGTTGTGATTGATCGTACTTGGATTGATCAAATTACTTATTTATTTGAGAAATATACACTTCCCATTAGAAGT
>JAKQYE010000079.1 GCA_023356605.1 Trichodesmium sp. MAG_R02
GCATGAACAGGTTTTTGTGAAGCATAAAGCTAATCTAGGATTTGTTTGGGGTCAGATTCAGGTATAATCTCCTATATATAAAGGAAGGATTAAAGTGATTTAAGTTGAAATACGGGGGGGGTTTGGCCCTCAACCTTAATCAAATTAACCTATGAGTAATTAGTAGGTTCATTGATGTCAACCAGCAACTCTGGTATTTATTTACACCCTAGCATTATGACACACATTTCTCAAGCTCAAGTCAACACTATCTTGGAGCTGGGAGCAGGTGATGCATTAGACTCAATCGCACTAAATCGTGTCGTAAGTTGGGATTGAGCTTTTTTGAATATGTACGCGATATAGCTGCTGCTAGGCTTCGCCAACGCATTTCTCAGGCAGGGAATATTTCTCCTCTGGCAAGTATTATTTACGATCGCTCTTCTATTAACTCTCTTGGTTGGTCTTGGCAGGTATAATAATTGCCTACCCCATCATATTGAGTAGATACTGACTAAAGACCATAAATAATTCTACTTAACTAAATAGATATTGTCTTGTAACCTCTCATAATACAATTCTGTTGTGCGGAATGTGGGTTTGATAGTGTTCGTTGTACTGTTTCTCATAAAGCTTACTAATAAGTTCAAATAAAAAACTTTTAAGTAGTTAATCAAAGCACTATAACAACATTATTTGAGAATCGAATAAATAGTGAAATGCCGGCAATATAAGGGGTTTACGATATTGCTCCCTTCCACTCTGTTCCAGTCCCTGGGGACTTGGAGTAATTATTTGGATTTGATATCAGGTCTAATAATCACTATCATAATAATTTCTTCTCTTTAACTCTCTACCATCAGGTCCAATCTTCCCATATCTCATCCATTTTGGTTTCACAGGTAATGGTTCAATAGTAGGTTCGCGATCATAAAAACTTGGTTTTTTAGGAAAATCTTTAACAGGCATATCCTCAACTACTTTATCCATAAACAGTTGCCAGTTATAAGCTGCTGTACTACTTGTGCCCCAAGTAGGTTTATTGTCATCATTCCCTAACCAAATTCCAGTTGCCACCTGGGGAATATAACCAATAAACCACAAATCTCTTGCCTCCTCAGAGGTACCTGTCTTACCCGCTACAGGGCGATCGTACAAATAAGCATTCGCCCCACTACCATATTTTACTACATTCTCTAACATCCAAGTAACAATTGCTGCACTATCCTTATCTAACACCTGCTTTGATTTAAAATTACCCTCATAGATAACCTCACCATTTTGATTAATGACTTTTTTTATTCCATAAGCAGGAATATACTTACCCTGTGCTGCAAAAGTTGCATAAGCATTTGTCAACTCTAATAAATTGACCTCCCAACTACCCAGGGCCAGAGAATATGTAGCTTTAACCTCAGATTTAATCCCCATATCCTTAGCTAACTTAATCACAGGTTCAAACCCCACATCTATCAATACCTGCACCGCCACCACATTCACAGAATATGCCAAAGAATCAATCATCGATCGCCAACCACCATACTTTTTACCATAATTTTTTGGTTTATAGCCATCTACTGTCAAAGGCATATCTCGATAACCATCAGTAGGAGGAAACCCAGCAGCAACTGCAGCAGCATAAACAAAACTTTTAAAAGTTGAACCTGGTTGACGCTGTGCCTGAATAGCTCGGTTAAATTCGCTCTTGGAAAAATCTCGACCTCCTACTAACGCCTTCACCTCTCCAGTAGTAGCGTCAATAGCGACTAATGCTGCTTGGTCAAATCTTTGGCGATAACCATCAATATCAACAGCTTCTTGAATTACTTTTTCTCCTATTTGCTGCCAACTTCTATCCAGAGTAGTTTCTACAGTTAAGCCCCCTGCTGCCAAAACTTCTGGAGAAAGATATTTAGCTAACTCTTTCTGAATATAGTTAGCAAAATATGGAGCTTCAACTATGAGACGTTTCGGTGCACTTGGTTTTATTGTCATTGGTTTAGCGATCGCTATTTCTACCCGCCCATGAGAAATCAAACCTGCTTTTGCCATTTCCCTCAACACCAAATTTCGCCGAAGTTTAGATGTTTCTGAGTTAACCAAGGGTGAATATCGACTAGGCGCAGGAGGCAAACCTGCTAAAGTCGCCATTTCTGCTAAAGTTAGAGCAGAAACTGGTTTACTAAAATAAACCCAAGCAGCATCAGCCACACCATAAGCACCGGAACCAAGATAAACTATATTTAGGTATAGTTCCAAAATTTTTTCTTTAGGTAACTCCTTTTCTATTTTCCAAGCTAGCATTGCTTCTCGGAGTTTGCGCCAAATAGTTTTTTCCATATCCAGAAAAACCATCCGTGCTAACTGTTGAGTAATAGTACTACCTCCTTGAAGTACATCTCTAGCAATCAAGTTATATATAAATGCTCTAATAATCCCCTGATAATCAACCCCTCTATGTTCATAAAAACGTCGGTCTTCAATAGCAATAAAAGCTTGAACTAAAGGAGTAGGAATATCTTTTAACTTAATTTTTTCTCTAGTAGCAGGTCCGGTTTGTTGAATAATTTTACCATCAGCAGCTTTTATTGTTAAAGTACCATCTCTAGTATAAGAGGAAATCTTGGTAACTTCTGGTAAACTTTGCTCTAACTTTCGCCACTGCCAGCCACCGTAAATAACAATACTACTAATTGCCATCCAACCTAATGCTAACCAGAGTTTCTGACTCAATAATATTCCTTTTATCTTTACTATTAGACTATTTTCACTTGTCTTTTTTTGAATAGTATTAGCTTTTTTTTTATCATTGATTTGAGGCGCTTGTAGGGGAGCTTTAAATTTTTTACTCAACATATTTGAGACAGAGTTAAAATTATTTTTATTGCTCCTAACCTGAGACTCTATATACTTAGATTTTCTGATAATATCAGCCTCTGTTTCTGAGAATATTTCTTTAATATTTGTCTGTTTTTTATCTGCCACTTTTTTTATTATGCTTATTATTTTACTATTAAGATGCTATTAGTTATCTCAAATTTGGTAGTACTTTAGGACCTATAATGTCCCAGAGATTTATACTACTAATGAAGGTAAAACTTTATCATCTAAAGTCTAGAGATTTGATATTAAGTAGTTATAAAAAATATTATATTTGTATAAGGACATTATCAAAAAGTCTTTGTTTGTAGTTGTCCTTTAGCACCTTCAGATATACTTGGCACAGTTAGTACAACTAGGACCTGTTATTATAAAGCCTTTACTCAGGGCAAACCCATCTAATCTGTTTATTCCTATATATGTTTTTAAAATTCAATAAACACTATATGTGAAAAGTTTATTGTCAACAAGCACAATAAACCCTAATTTATTGAGAATTACCCCAGGTTTATTAACAAGATACGTTTGCCCTGGTGTTTTGCTAATAGAGACAAGCAGACCTTCCTTCTTTGAGTTATAGCAGTCGAAGCATAGGTTAAGACATCTATCTCGGTTGTATGAGCTAATCCGGAATAGAGAAAGCGTCCTAAGCTTGTGTTCCATTGCTATATCAACAGGACTTACGTAAATTCACTTATGGTCGCCATATGTAGAGGCAAGGTATTCGCCTTCCCTAGAAGGACCTGCCCGTGGGTAAGTCCTGATTAATTGTCAGTTATCAGTTGTCAGTTGTCACAGATTATCTTTGACTTTTAACTTTTACCTTTCCTGATCCCAAAGAAACTTGAGAAAATTGTAATTAATAGAGACAAGCTTACCTCCCTTTTTGAACAATTACAGCAGATTCGAGATATTTCTAGTAAAGTTAAACGGGTAAGTATTTTTGGCTTATTGCCTATCCTATTACTCATATCAATACTTTGAGATTTTTTACACCAAAATTGCTTTAAACCCAGTTAATACTATTTTATCTTGACCAGAGAACTACAATTAAATTGACATGATAAATATTTGAAACCGATGAGTCATAAATATGTTAGTACATCTTTAGGAAAGTTGTTTCACATACTATGGAATCAACTTTTATGACTCATTTTGCCAAAAGGTATTATTTATGAAACCATTAATATTAGATGTTTTTTCCGGTGCAGGTGGATTTAGCCTTGGTTTTAAGTGGGCGGGTTGTCAAATTATTGGTGCTATAGAAATAGATAAATGGGCATCAGAAACTTTTGCTTATAATCATCCAGATGCAATTGTTATCAATCAAAATATTACGACTATTACTAATAAGAATATTGTCAATATTTTGGGTAATAATAAACCACAAATTCTGATAGGTGGTCCTCCTTGTCAAGGATATTCCATTTGTAATAAAAATTCTGGAGACCCTAAAGATCCTAGAAATAATCTTTTTAGAGAATTAATCAGAATAGCCGTAGTTTTTGAACCAGAAATATTAATTATGGAAAATGTGCCTAATCTGATAAAATTTAAGACTCATTCTCGAGTTAAAGTTATTGACATTATTGAACAAGAGTTTAAAAAGATTGGGTATCACGTCTATATAAATATATTAGAAGCTACAGCATACGGTGTACCTCAAATCAGAAAACGTTTATTTATTGTTGCTTCAAAACGGGAACTAAAAAATCCTTTTCCCTTACCAACTCATGGAGTATTAACCAGCCAGCAAATGCCTTTATTTGGAGAAAAATTAAAGTTCTGTCCTACATTATGGGATGCTATTTCTGACTTACCTCCATTGGAAGCTGGTGAAGGAAAAGAAGAGTCAAATTATTTAAAACAGCCGTCGAATGAATATCAAAAATTGTTGAGAAATGGCAGTAAAATTTTGTTTAATCACAAAGCAATGAATCATACTCAAAGAATGGTGGAAAGATTTGCCACAATGACTTGGGGAAGTTCTGGAAAGGATGTACCAAAACATTTACAACCACGGCAAAGGAACTCTAAAGAAATAGCTCAAAAAATCTATGGCCAAAACAATAGAAGAATCTATCCAGATAAACCATGCCATACGATTCCAGCTTCATTTTATGCTAATTTTGTTCATCCTTATCAACATAGAAATTTCACAGCTAGAGAAGGTGCAAGAATACAGTCGTTTCCAGATAGTTTTAAATTCAAAAGATATATTTTTTCCCCCTGAAAATTATCAGGATATGCTCAGTTACCCTCATGCTTTAATCGAACTAAAAGATAATGATTTTGCTATATTCGTCTGTATTAGAAGAATTTATGTATTACCTTTTCAAAGATTTAGTTAGTGAATTTTAATCACAAGCTTTAATTGGCAAATCTCGTACTTTTAAAGATATATTTTTTCCCTCTGAAAATTATCAGGATATACTCAGTTACCCTCATGCTTTAATCGAACTAAAAGATAATGATTTTGCTATAGAAGTAAGGATTAATGCAAAAATGAATTGTCAGGGTTCCCAAAAATTAGAAAGTCATATTTGGGATATACCTGCTGTAGTTATAGAATGCAAAACTTATTTGGATAAAACTATGCTTCAAGATGCAGCAACAGCAGCAGAACAACTTAAACATAGAAGTCCTGATGCTATTTATATTTTAGTTACAGAATGGTTAAAATTAACAGATTCCATAAATTTACGAAAATTCAAAATAGATCAAATATATCTATTAAAAAAACAAAAGAATACGGATAGAGAGTTTCCCTTTCAAGAAGGATATGTGAAAAATCCTATATATGCAGATTTAGTAGACCATTTATTTGTCTATGTTAGAGATTATTTAACTTCTGATTGGGAAGGTGGTATAAATTTTGGTTTGAAGCGTGGTTATTTAATTTAACTACTTATTATGATTTTACTTACTGAAGATTTATTATTCTGTCAGTACCATGAAAATTTATACAGTGAAAATACTGAAAATACTATGGAATTTGTCAAATATTTACAAGAGCAAAGGCCAGGAAAAAGATAGGCAATATTTGGAGACGGTGCAACTTATCATAACTCTCAGGAATTTCGAGAATATTTAATGTTAATTAATCAAGATTTACCGAAAAATTAGGTTTAAAGCCTCGCCCATAAGCAGGGCTTTTTCCAGATCGAGCGATCGCAAAAAAAAATAAAAGCGCTCTTTTTTTTAATTTTATCAAAAAATAACACTTAACTTTTATTTTAAATACATTATGACTAATACTATACTTGAGAGGTTGAAAAAAGTCAAGGACTTCCGTCAAAATCAGGGTAAAAAATATGAGATTTGGGTAGTATTAAGCATAATAGTCTTAAGTATTTTAACAGGCAATAGTAGTTATAAACAAATAGAAATGTTTAGTAATAACAATCAGGAGCAACTAATAAATATATTAAATATACCCTCAAAAAATTACCTTCATATAGTACGATTAGAAGAGTTATGATGGGAGTAAAAGAATCAGAGATACAATTAATTTTTGATGAAATAATATCAGCTAATTATTCAGAGTATCAAGAAGATTGGATTGCAGTTGATGGCAAAAGTTTAAAAAACACCTTGACCAATTATGAACAAAACGGACAAAATATATTAGTAACAGTATCAGGGTAAGGTCTGGAAACAAAACTAATTAGGGTTTCAAAAAAATTTGAGAGTAAAAAAAGTTCAGAAATCAAGCAAGTGCAAGAGCTGATAAGAGATAGTGGTTTAGAGAATAAGACATTTACCTTGGATGCACTTGGGCCGCAATAAACAAACAACTCAGATGATAATTGAAAGTAAAAATGATTATTTAATTACAGTAAAAGCCAACCAAATCAAGTTATTTAATCCCTTAAAAGACTTAGCAAAAGTAGAAGAGCCTATCAGTAGATATCAAGAAATAGACAAAAGTCATGGACGCCAAATAAGTGCGAAAAATTAGTGTATTTAAAGCCGAAAAGATTAAACATAAAAATTATCCTCATATTCAAAGCAATATCTTGGTAGAGAGAACAGGACTAAGAGGAAATAAAAAGTCTGAAGAAACTTTGTATTATATTAGTAGTAAAGTATTACCATCAAAAAAAATTGCCGCAAAAATTAGAGGACATTGGTTAATAGAAAATCAAGTACATTGGGTAAAAGATGTGATTTTTAATGAAGATAAATCAAAGATAAGAGAACTACAAGCAGCTCGAAATCTTTCACTTTTGTACACAATAATTATGAATGTTTACCGAAGTTTTGGTTTTGACTCAATAAAACAAGGAATATATTGGTTAGGAAATAATTGGGAGAAAATTCTAGTATGCTCTACTTAAATAGACAATAAAAATATGTTTTGAGTAAAAAAAATCGGATAAAAAATGAGAATAAAACGATAATCTCTTGTTTAAAAAGCGTGAGCTTAAGTTTTTAAGCTCAAAAAATAGAGAAAGTTGTTTTCCGGAAAAATCAGAATCAATAAAATTAGAATTGAGTAATATTAGGGAGGAAAAAACATAACTTTTCTCCAAAAATTGACTACTAATTTTGGAGAATGAAAAAGCCCTGCGCCCATAAGCGGGCGACTTTTTAGTTTATTTTTTTCCACTGCAAAAAAGTCCTTGTTGCTTTTGAGTTCACAATAAATATATTAGTCGCGGGTGAGCATACACCAGACAAAAAAACGGACTGCTCGGCAAGTGTAAGAATACTGCCAAAGTAGCGACAGCCTGTGAAACGTCAACCCACATCAGAGCTAAGGCTCGGTTGTTTCCCCATGCCTAATGACCGTGGAAGATGTCAGCATTAGAGCTTGCTAAAAAACATGTATGGGTTCCGGCAGAACTCCGAACTCAGGAGTAGTCAGGGACGTTGCATACAACGTCCCCAAAATGGGAATTAATTAGGAGATGGTCGGATATATTTGCTCCTTGTAGCCCTCCGTTATGGTCAGCCCAAAGTACTAATATCTTTCAGTTTTCTGGATTAAACACAAAAAGGCATTTGCCAATATCAGTCCATACTTTGAGGGTTAATCAGTAAACCCTAATTAGGACAACATTATTTCGTACCAATGACCTCTAAAATATCTTTGGCATGACTATCCGTTTTCACCTTTTCATCAACGTGAGAAATTTTCCCTTCAGCGTCAATAATATAAGTAACGCGCTTAGAATATTTATCACCCTCGACATCGTAAGCTTTAGTGATAGTACCATCAACATCTGCTAATAATTGAAATGGTAAACCATACTTCTCAGTAAAAGCTTTGTGAGAAGCTTCATTATCCATACTTACACCAAGAACAACCATATCCTTATTTTGATATTCAGTGTAGTTGTCTCGGAAACTTTGAGCTTCCTTGGTGCAACCAGGGGTATCATCTTTGGGGTAAAAATACATAACCACTGTTTTACCAGTAAAATCAGATAAGGAAACAGTTTTGCCGTTAGTATCTTTTACCGTGAATTCAGGCGCTTTAGTGCCAACAGATAATGCCATAGATCCTTTTTGTATTCTTAAAACCTATTATTATTTTAAGATATTATATGGTTCTTGAAAACTTGTTACTTTTAAAAGATATCTATGAAATAAATCTTAAGGTTTGCTCAAAGCTTAAGTTTCCTTTGGTTCTGGCGAATCACAGACAAGATTTAAGTTGAATGGACGAATCTGCGCTATAACCACCTTATACCAGAATTTAACATTTTATTTTATGTAAGATTAATATGGCCTTTGTAAAATTTCCAAACTTAATTTCACTTCAATACCCCACTCGTACTGAAAAAAAGGCAGAAATAGCACTTGGTTGTAGCCCATTTCAAATCAGCTTATTTGTCACAATGGGTTTTCAAATTATTTGTCATAATGGGTTTTCAAAGTGTGGGATTAAAATCAATAATCTCTGATATGGGTTTAAAAAATCCCTACACAAGTTTCCCTTTATCAGAATTAGCCGCTGAAAATTATCTTTTATGGCTAATTCAGGTGGGTGTGCTAAGACGAGAAGTTGATGGACAAGGAATTACAGAAAGTTTTTCTCTTACTCCTCTGGGTCATCAATTAGTTAAAAAACATACAGGAAAAGAAAACTGGCCTCAAGCTTCTATCAGCGATCGACTTCATAATTTTATAAATCCTTCCCTTAGACTTCCTGTCTAGATTCGTTTAGTATCAAAAAAAATTGAAAAAAGTTATGAAAGCAATCATGATCGTGGGAACTACCTCCCATGCAGGAAAATCTCTAATTACTACAGCCATCTGTAGAATTCTATCACGTTGTGGTTGGAGAGTATCTCCCTTCAAAGGACAAAATATGGCTTTGAACTCCTATGTCACATCTACTGGTCAAGAAATGGGCCATGCTCAAGCAGTACAAGCTTGGGCCGCAGGTTTGACTCCTGCAATAGAAATGAATCCAATTTTATTAAAACCTCAAGGAGATATGACTTCCCAAGTTATCATTAAGGGAAAAGCATTAGGTACAGTAAGAGCAATAGATTATTATCAAAAATATTTTGATATTGGTTGGAAAACTATCTGTGAATCTTTAGAAATTTTATCTCAACAGTTTGACATTATAGTTTGTGAAGGAGCAGGTAGTCCTGCAGAAATAAATCTCAAGCACCGAGACTTAACTAATATGCGAGTAGCTAAGTATTTAAGCGCCTCTACAATTTTAGTAGTTGATATTGACAGAGGAGGTGCTTTTGCTCATATTATTGGTACATTAGAATTACTAGAACCAGAAGAAAGAAATTTAATAAAAGGAATAATAATTAATAAATTTAGAGGAGAGAAGTCTCTCTTATATTCAGGTATTCAATGGTTAGAAAAAAAAACTAATATTCCTGTTATTGGTGTAATTCCTTGGATTAATGAAGCCTTTCCCGCTGAAGATTCTTTGAGTATTTTAAAACAACGTTATAATAAATCTACAGCTGATATTACAATTGCTATCATTAGATTACCAAAAATATCTAATTTTACCGATTTTGAGCCTTTAGAGGCCGAATTTAGCGTGAAAATAAAATATCTTAATCCTGATGATAGTTTAGGTGATCCTGATGCTGTGATTATCCCTGGTTCTAAAACTACTATTGGCGATTTATTAGTATTACAAAAAAGCGGCATGGCAGAAGCTATCAAATATTACCAAGCTTCTGGTGGTACAGTAATGGGAATCTGTGGTGGTCTTCAAATCCTTGGTGAAGTTTTAGTTGATTCTCAAGGTTTAGAAGGACAACAAGGGGAATATGAAGGACTAGAATTACTACCATTAATAACTATATTTACCCCTAAAAAAGTTGTTTGTCAACGACAGGTTATAGCTAATTACCCTTTAAGGAATTTATCAGTAATAGGTTATGAAATTCATCAAGGTAGAACTACAGTAACAAGACCAGATATGGTTAAGCCTTTATTTAATGATTATGATTTGGGTTTTGTTAATAGTGATGATTCTGTCTGGGGTAACTATTTACATGGAATATTTGATAATGGTCCTTGGCGTCGTTCTTGGTTAAATATCCTGCGCAAAAAACGGGGACTTAACGAATTACCGACTGGTATTGCTAATTATAAAGAACAACGAGAAGTTATTTTGGATTCAATCGCAGATAAAGTGAACGATAACCTAGATTTAAAACCAATTTTAAAATAAAATTTACTCACGGGCTGACTTGTAAGCTTAATGGTAGAGACAGTCATCATTTGAGACAATAAGTTGAATAATAATTCAACTTTAAAAGGAATGGGATTTTGAGTTTGGGAACTAGCGATCGCCAATTCACTCTTGTCCACCATCTGAGTTGATTATTTATTCATTTAAAAAGTTTTGGAAATAGTTAAAAATATGATAAAAAAAGGTTAGTAATTACGAATAAAAATAAATAAAAGTGAATATATTAGGCTTTTATCAAGGCCATATCAAGCAAAAATTGAGTTCATCTCAACTAATAACATTACAAATATTATTATACGTGAGTATCAGTACATAAAACTGTACAGATATCAAAATTAAGTAATTCTTTTCCCCTACGAATAAAATTAGAAAGTAAGGGAAAACAGATACAAAGGTTTTTAACTTTAAAAGAGTTTAGCCTACCTTTATTTTGCTTTTCTTTAGTTAAAAAAATCATAGAAAATTTATTTAGTATTTCCTCAGAATTAGTCTTAATTTTAGATAGAACTCAGTGGCAAAATACTAATATATTAATGATTAGTCTAGCTTGGAAAAAAAGAGCAACACCATTATATTGGAAAATTTTAACTCATAAAGAAGCTATTAATTTAACCGAACAAAAAGCAGTAATTCGTCCAGTTATAAGATTATTAAAAGGTCAGAAAATCACACTGAACAGCAGATAGAGAGTTCCATATTTGGATATGGACAGCAGTAGATCATTTTAAAAGAGGTATTTTAGACTGGGTCATTGGTGAGCATAGTGCGGAAACCTTTGAGCCATTGTGGGCAAAACTCAAAAAGTTGAACTGTTATTTCTATGTGACAGATGGTTTGAAAGTATATCCACAGTTTATTCCTGATGGAGATAAGATTATTCGTAAAATATATATGACGAGGGTGGAAGGAGAAAACACAAGATTAAGACATTACTTAGGAAGACTACACTGAAAAACTTTGTGTTATTTAACATTAGCAGAAATGTTGAACTATTCAGTCGGTTTGCTTATTCATTACCTTAATTACAACCCTTGTCCATTTGCCTATTCCTTATTCCTTTCCCTTACTATTCAACTTTTTTAGCAATTCCTATCAATTAATTAGGTGTACGCCAGAAAATTGTCTAGCGGCTCGCTCGTTCAAATCAGACAAAGATGAAAATACTTTTTTTGCCAGATCATATTACTGTTAACGCAGAGGTAGGAGAACCTATTCTAGAAGTAGCCGAACGTGCTGGAGTAACTATTCCAACAGGTTGTTTAATTGGTTCTTGTCATGCTTGTGAAGTAGAACTTAATGATAGTCAAATTATTTGTGCTTGTATTACAGCAATTCCTCCTGGAGAAAAAGAAATGACCATAAACCTCTCTCTAGATATGGACTGGTAATTTCGGTGCCGAAATTATTTTTTTCGGAACATGATAGTAAATCTCCTTATTTATCCTTCTGTCCTAGAGCAATAACATAATCACGAAATCTTTCCATATCTGCTCTCAAAGTAGATTCTACTATCCTACCTAAAAATAAGTTGTCCATAATTTTAATTAACCACCCAGGAGCTCCATAAGCTACAGTTAATTTAACAACACTACTATCATGACGATCATAAAAACGGATTGCGCCTCGGTTGGGTAAGCCATCTATGGACTCCCACTGAATAATTTGATGGGTAACTATTTTCTGAATCCGGGAAAGCCAGCTAAACTCTAAATTACCACTAGCTAATTTCCATCTAGATAGCTCTGGATTATCCTCAAGAACTTCAACAGATTCAATCCACTTCATCCATTGTGGCATTTTTTCTAAGTCAGACCAGAGATTCCAGACTAAATCAATTGGAGCAGGTACTTCTATCTGTACACTATGTTCTAGCCAATCACTCATAAAATTGTAAATTCATTATTTAGGGTTTGCTGAAAAAAGTTGCAGTTTTGATAACAAACTCATCTGGTATAGGTCTATGAACTATCTCTGGAATAGTACCCAACCTAATAATAATGATTTGCTGGCCATCAAATTTAACTGCTGCTTTAGGATGATTAACTCTTAAGGATAAAAACGTATAAACCGGGTTTGTGAACTAAAATTTTTAATATTAATCATTATTTTAATATTAATCATTATATTAAGTTAATAAACTTGGTTTCTAGGTTAGAATTCGTAAGTTATAAATTTCTAACATTAATTAAGGTTGACATCTTTCTCAAACTAGGCGTTGCATAAATGCGGGATGATTTTAATAGTTTTGTACTATGGACGTCTGGCCTGTTCGTTATATTTTTGGGTAAGTTGAATGCTAGCCCCAATTATATTCATCCCTTAATTATATTCATCCCTTAATTTAACAATCCCCTTTCTCAAGCCAGGAACTTAACTTCTGACTTCTGATTTGGTGAATCACACTATTGCCCCAAAATATTTCTCACATTTGCCAATATTATCTTAGCAGCTTGTTTTCCAGAAATGGTTGCCCCCTCCATAATATCAATATAATCCTGTTGGGTATAGCTACCTGCCAAAAAAAAAAGTTAGCCACTGGTGTTTGTTGATTCGGGCGATATGGCTCCATACCTGGAGCTTCCTTATATAAGGACTGAGCTAATTTCACCACACTATACCAAGTCATATTTAATTCCCGTGATGAAGGAAACAACTCATGGACTTGCTTTGATGCATGGTGAGCGATCGCCTCATTATTTTTTTTATAAAAGGATCTCTTGGTGTTAATACCAATGGTAGATATAGTAATAGTTTGAGACAATAAATTGAATAATAATTAAACTTAAAAAGAAAGCTTATTCAGGTTGGGAGTTAGCGATCGCCAATTCACTCTTATCCACCATATGGGTTGATTATTTATTCATTTAAAAAGTTTTGGAAATAGTTAAAAATATGAGAAAAAAGGGTTAGTAATTACAAATAAAAATCAATAAAAGTGAATATGTTGGGCTTTTATCAAGACCATATTAAGCAAAGCTCATGGGGTAATAAGCTAGTTGAAAACTATATATATAAGTGAATTTGCCTTCGGAGACTGAAGAATATTTCAACAAAAAGAAAACCCTCAATACGAAATGCTGGGGTGTCAGAGCGATCGCACTACCCCCCCTAACCGTATTGAAAATTTCACTGTTCATCTCCCTATTTTTTGTGCTCAAGAAAATGATTTTAATTATTTCTCTATACGCAATAGTCGGAAAATTACACTATTCATCTCCTCAGCGGAGTACTTCAGAGAATAAATCTATTATTGCTCTATACGCAATAGTCAGAAAATACCACTACCCATTTCCTTGTTTAGTGCTTCATAAAATGAATATATTATTGCTCTATATGCAATAGTCGGAGAATTCCACTATCCATCTCCTTAGCTGAGTGCTTAAGAAAATAAACTCATGATTGCTCTATACGCAATAGTCGGAAAATTTCACTATCCATCTCCTTATATGAGTGCTTCATAGAATGAATTCATGATTGCTCTATACGCAATAGTGGGATTTTCCCACTATTCATCTCCTTATTTTAGTGCTTCAGAAAATGAGTTTATGATTGCTCTATACGCAATAGCCAGAAAATTCCACTATTCATCTCCTTAGCTAAGTGCTTCATAGAATGAATTTATTATTGCTCTATACGCAATAGTCGGAAAATTCCACTATCCATCTCCTTATCTGAGTGCTTACAAAAATGAATGTATTATTGCTCTATACGCAATAGTCGGAAAATTTCACTATTCATCTCCTTGGTTTAGTACTTAAGAAAATGAGTTTATTATTGCTCTATACGCAATAGTCAGAAAATTCCACTATCCATCTCCTTAGCTGAGTGCTCAAGAAAATGAGTTTATTATTGCTCTATACGCAATAGTCGGAAAATTCCACTATTTATCTCCCCTTGTCGGGATGCTTAAAAAAATAATTTGATAATGAATCGACTGAAAACATTGAAATATCCAATCGTTTTGTAGATCTATTAGTAGGACAGCCTAATTGATTTTTTACGGTAGATTTAGTCCGGTTTAAAGTTTGACGAAGTTAACACTGGCCTGAAGTATAGGCCAACAAACATAAACCCATAATTAACCCCAGAGCTTCAATTTCTTAGGGGTGATTTAAGAAATACACTATCAGTTAAAAACAGAGGGTCTTTGAGAAACCTAAAACCCCTCTCAACTGATTATTGTCCCTTGTATTTAGACAACATTTCGGTGTGGGTAGTTAATTCCATCTTATCCAGGACATTTGTTGCTAATATAAATCGACCTGCTCGTTTTTTTTATAATTCTATTTTTAACTCTCTTAAACCTACTTTAACTTAAACTTTATAAGAAAAATCTGTATTAGATTTTGACTGTAGGAATTGAACATTAATTTCTTGAAATTCGTGATACAAAAACTTTCTAGTTGCTATATCTGCATCTGCTTGACAAGCAAAATTTTCAGATTTTAAAGAGCGCAGTTTTTTGTCAACTTCAACTCCTTCTTTCTGGATTTTTTTCTATAGGCTTTTCAAAAGGTAAATTAATCATAGATGCGACTTGCGCTCCTGCTGATATCAGCTATCCCACAGACTTACATCTATTAAATCAAGGCAGAACTAAAACCGAAAAAATCATAGATATTCTCTATGAGGCTGTTAATGTTAAAAGTCAGTTTGATAAAAAAAACATTACTTATCGGCAAATAGCAAGAAAAGAGTATTTAAAGGTAGCTAAAAAAAGGCGACCAGCACGTAAATAAATTAGGAAAGCCATCAAAAAACAACTGGAATATGTAAGTAAAAATTTAAAACCGTAGACATGCTAATCAAGAAAGGTGCGAGTCTAGAAAGTTTGAATAAAAGACAAAATAAAATCTTATTAGTAGTAAGTAAAGTATATCGTCAGCAACAGTGGTTGTGGTACAAATACAGAAGTACGAATAGATGATAGAATAGCAAGTCTAAATCAACCTCATGTACGCCCAATAGTGAGAGGAAAAGCAGGAAAAAAACACATAATTTGGGGCTAAATTATCTGCAAGTTGTATTGATAGATATGTATGTTTACATCGAATAAGTTGGGATAACTATAATGAATCAGGAGATTTAAAGGCTCAAGTAGAAGAATTTAAAAACTCCACAGGTTATTACCCAGAGTCAGTTCATGGCTTTGCAAATTTACAGGACAAGAGAAAACCGCAAATTCTGTCAAGAGAAAGGTATTAGAATCAGTGGTCATCCCAAGGGATGACCCGCAAAAAATATTGACAAAGAAAATAAAAAACAAGCACAGTTAGATGAAAGTAATGGTCACCATATTGAAGGTAAATAAGGCCCGCGCAAAATGAGGATTTAGCTTGGAGAAAGTAATGACTAAACTTTCGGAAACTTCCACAACTACGATCGCTATTACTTTCTTAGTAATCAACCTTTCTACACTTTTAAAAGAGGCTTATTTATTTGGTACTTTTTTGGAGAAAAAATTGTTTTTGTCGCCTTTTTAATCATTTAACCTTATGATTGAATAAATGACGATAATAAAAAATTATCATCATTTTTTTTTGAATAACCAGTCAACTGTTTTCTTACTTTTTCAGCAAACCCTATTTAGAGGAAGCCTAAATGCCGTGGGATTTGAACAATGGTTAAATCAACATTTATTACCAACATTTATTACCATCATTAAAAATTCCCAGTGTACTGCTGCATGGATAATTCACCATTAATTACGAAAAAACCTTATTAGAGAATTAGTAGAAGTAGGGGGTCACCAATTACTATTTTTGCCAAAATACTCTCCTGATTTAAATGACATAGAACATAATTTTAGTGCATTAAAAATATCTAGAATGTATTCACCTATCAATACATCTCTTGACGAAATTATTCGTAATTATTATGCCAAATAGTGTCTTATCCTTATTTAAAATAACTATATAGCAAGAAATACTTGTCTCAATTCTTTATTAAAATGACTATATAAAGCATCTCCATTAATAGAGAAAAAAGCGGTCGAGGGATGGCGAGCTCTCCTCGCCATACCCAATCAACCAAGAGAAGAAAAAAAATCCTTTAGCCAATCCTTTTCTTTATAAGAAGAGGTAATTATTAATTGTTAATTATTAATTGTTGAACTACTCCCTAAAATATTTTCAACATTCGCCAAAATCATCTTAGCTGCTTGCTTTCCAGAAATAGTTGCCCCCTCCATACTATCAATATAATCTTGTTGAGTATAACTACCCGCCAGAAAAAAGTTAGGCACAGGTGTCTGTTGGTTCGGGCGATATGGATCCATACCAGGAGCTTCCCGATATAGAGACTGAGCTAATTTCACCACACTATACCAAGTCATATTTAATTCCTGTGATGAAGGAAACAATTCATGGACTTGCTTTAATACATGGTGAGCGATCGCCTCATTATTTTCTTTGATAAAAGGATCTCCTGGTGTTAATACTAGCTGTAATAAAGAACCTTCCCCTTGCCGATAATAATCTTCCGGACTTGTTAATGCCAAATCAGCAAAACAGGAAAAATCAGCATCTGGAGTATAAAGTAAATTATCAATACCCGCAGCATGATCTAATTGTTGACGTTGATTTTTCTCATGTAGCTCAGTCACCCAACCATCAAATCTTAATTGCACTGTAGCAACTGGTACTGCATCTAATTTATAAATATTGTCGAACTCTGGCCACTTTCGCCAGGCTTCAGGTAGAATGCGTTGAATGCCTGGTACATCGCAGGCGAAAACATAAGCATCAGCAGTAATAGTTTCTTCTGT
Organism: Trichodesmium sp. MAG_R02; assembly: GCA_023356605.1. Classification (GTDB taxonomy): domain Bacteria; phylum Cyanobacteriota; class Cyanobacteriia; order Cyanobacteriales; family Microcoleaceae; genus Trichodesmium. Next base: position 17,313 of record JAKQYE010000079.1, read on the forward strand.
ATCTCCATTAGCTACAACTATTCCATTGACACGAGTTTCTCCATCATCCTCAGAAAACTTTATTTCCCTAACCTTTTGTCTAGTATGAATTTTAGTACCCCGTGCCTCCAAATATTCAACAATAGGTTTGTGGAGATATTCATAAGGAGAACCATTCAACATCCGCAATACAGATGCTTCAGTTTTGGCAGCAAATAATTGGAATATTGTCAACATACATCTAGCAGAAATATTATCTGCGTCAATGAAACCCAGAGCATAAGCAATAGGGTTCCACATTCTTTTGATACTTCCATCACTCCCGCCTTGGCGACGGAACCAGTCTCCAAAACTAACTCGATCCAAATCTCGGATAGTTTTCATAGCCCCGTCAAAATCTATCAACCCTCTGACTATAGGACTGGTGCCAAGGGCCATAGCATTTTGTAGTTTGTCTTGCACAGATAGCTGAGATGTGGCGAAAAAAGCTTTTAATCCATTAAAGGGAGCTCCCGTAAGAAAGCGAAAATCTAGAGAGCCTGTTTTGCCCCCTTTATTGATAAAATTGTGGGTATGTTCTTTGAGACGGAGGTTTTTAAAGGCTTCTACTTTTTTCATTAACTCAAAAAGTTGATAGTAACAGCCAAAGAAAACGTGCAAACCCATTTCTACATGGTTTCCATCTCTATCTACCCAACTGCCTACTTTACCTCCAACAAAGGGGCGAGATTCAAATATTTCCACTTGATGTCCAGCATCAGCCAATTCTACGGCTGTGGCCATTCCAGCTAATCCTGCACCTGCGATCGCAACTCGCATTTTTTACTTCCTTACTCAGTTTTTTTTGACAATTCTTAACAATTATAGCAATAGGAAACTGCCTTTGAGGTTAGGAAGGGTAATTTGCTCTGGATAAATGTAGGACTTTGAGGTTAGTTAACAATAAAACTACGTCAATAAAATAGTATTTAGTGGTACTTAAGCATTTTCTGACCAAATAGATAACTCAAAGTCAGTCTAGACAAGGAAATTACGTCGGTGCCCTAAAAATAGCTAGAACCCGCCCTGATTCAGGATTTATACTTTTTTGAGGTAAAAGCCTTTGTCAATCTATATTTGAGTCTATTTTCTCCCTCTATTTTTTTTAAGTCCCATTAGAAATAAAAAATTTGCCGTTGGTGAATCAAGATATGAATTAATGTATTATTGAAATTGATTTTGATTCTATAGTCTCAAACCATAGAATGTCCAGAATGTAAATCCGATCATATCCGCAAAAACGGAATTAATTCACAAGGGAAATAACACTACATCTGCGTTAATTTTTCTCGCCAGTTCATTGATAGTTATCAATTAGGGCATGGTTATTCTGATGAATTTAAACATGATGGAATGGAGTAAAGAGCGATCGCTCTTGGTAAAAAAAAATCATCGTCCTATCATAATCAATTAGATTAAACAAGTGGGTGAATTACTACCTAATAGTTATTTTCCAGACTAGGACTCCCCAGGTGGTAAAATTAGATGAACCGGAGACTTTTGTTGGAAAAAAAACAAGATTTAGATATGGACCGCTGTAGATAATTTTAAGAAAGGTATTTGAAAGTGGGTGATTGAATACCACAGTGCGTAAACCTTTGAACCCTTATGGGCAGAGGTAGAAAAGTGGAACTGTTATTTCTATGTGAACTGATAGGTGGAAAGTATATCCACAGCTTCTCTAATATGGAGATCAGATTATTAGTAAAACCTATATGACCAGAGCCCAAGGAGAAAATACAAGAGTTAGGTACTATTTAGCTAGGCTACACCGAAAAACTTTGTGTTATCCAAAATAGTGGAAATGTTCAAGTCTTCTGTCCATTTACTGATTCATTATCTTTATTGGAAAGATATTCCTGTTCCTTATCGTTCATAGCTCAACTCACCAACGCTCTTTTTTCCGCATTCTGCCTTCCTCAAAAAGATACTGGCACCAACTTTAACGGCCCAACCCCCAATTCTTGAGATGAAAGTGATCGGACTTCAAACAAAGCCATCATATCCTTAAATTCAGGTTGACCACGGGAAGCACCTGTAATACCCCTAGCAATAATCAAACCACACCAACCATGAGTGGCAGTGCAACGCTCATCCCACTTTTGTCTAGCTTTTTCGTGTACAGGGTCATTTTGCATAAATTCACCAAATAAATGTAAGGCACCATCATAAGTTTTCAATATACCCAAATCATAATTTTTTTCCTCTATAGGGTCTTGCCCTAGATTAAATCCTATACCATGAAGTCCCTGAGCTTCTTTCAAATCTTTAATCAACTTAGTTGCTTTTGGCAGAGAAGTTTGAATTAAAATGATTGGTAAACCTTCTCCTAATGTTTCAATATTTTCCTCTGCTGCCTGATGCTGTTTGGTATTATCCCGTAAATATGCTACTGTTTCCCAAGGAATTACCCCCAAACTTAAAAAAGAATTAGGTGGTACTAAATCATCCTTGAGCATAGGCATTTCAATTTTCAATTCTTCATCTCCTTCCCCATCAGCCTCCACAGCCATTTCATATAACTCTTCTGCTACTTCTGGCATAGTCGTCACTTTAATTGAAACCACCTCATCTGATTTTGGTATGGGAATGCGGTAGCGACTACTAAGGCTGGGGAACTTATTACCTGTCATTTTCTTACGGGAAGCTCGCAAAAAGCGATGTAGTGCTTCTAAAGTAACTAATGTTGTTACTGCCTCCTCTTCATAAAGAATAGATCTTAAACCTTCTAAAGGATGTAAATTCCCAAAATTGGCCTTGATTTCAGATATTGATAAATTTTCTAGGTTTTTCTCTTTATTCTGATTGTCCTCTTCTTGAAAACTATCATAAGTAATGAAAAGGCAATCCTGTCCTAAAAAAGCTTCTTCCAAATTTTCATAAGATTTTTCATAAGCCACTCTTTCTCTGAACCTTTTAAGAGAATCTAAAGAACGATATAACAAAATTCCATAGTCCATACCCAATTTACCCAAAATACAGACATATAGATTTTTAATATCCCATTGATTAAGCTCTACGGAAATGATTTGATGCTCTCCTAGTATTTCCCAAGGAGCATCGTCCCAAATTTTATCTGCTTTTTCCACTAAAGCTTCTGCATATTCAGGAGGTAGTTGAGGCGGGCGATTATCTGATACTTCCTGTAGTCCCCGAAATATTTCGTCAATTAGAGGTAGATCTGGTACATAATCAATTGTAATTCCTAAGTTTTGTAAGACCCCCCTGAGAAAAAATTGAATTTCTCGGTCTTTGACTACTATCTTTTGTGGCCTTATTGCTGGAGCTGGACTTTGAGGATTTTCCATAGCTCGGAGTAATGTCCTCACAATTGCTTCTGGGCCTGTATCTGGTGTGACCATATCCATTGCTCTGACCATGCCATGGGAACCATCCACCCAGATAATACATTCGTTTGTTGTTTCTGACTCTAATTCTAAGTTAGAGCTGGAATCTGAGGATATAGGACGGCGATCGCCTTCCCACACACTAGGAACTTGTTGCAATTTTTGTAACCTACGAATTGTTGAAGGATTGAGAGCTACCATAAACTAAGCCTGTAAAAGTGAAGCAATTGCTAAATATTTTTTTCTTTGACCTTAAATCATACCTGGATTAATGTATTTTTATATACATTTAAAAAAAAAAGGCCTTGCTAGCTAGAGGAGAATTGTCCCTTTGACTATCTAAACAATTGCTAGGAACAAATAAACAATATAATCATACAAAAGTGTTAAAACTTGCTATATAATTTATACCTATCTCCGCGATAATTATACCATACAAAAAAGTATAAACAAGTATTTATTAATCACTTAGGAATTATAATTCAATCAAGTCCAGAAATTTTTTGAAAGAATTTAGATCATCTAGAGTTTAGGTAACTTGACTTGTGTAGATAATAAAATCCTCATTCCCTATCGGTCTTTTTTTCCTTCTGGTAAAGTAATCAGCTTTTTGATACAAAGCTATAGGTAGACTTTTAACTCCATCATAAAGATGAGTTGTAACCACGACTATACCATTATCTGTTTTTCCTATTTCTCCTATATATTGTCGTCCTACTCCAGCAGTTAAATTACCGCTTTTTCTTTTGCCCCTTTTCGTCTATAATTAAAGCAATTAGGATCGAGGAGGTTTTGTTTGATGACATTCGGGCATCACTTGGAGACGACATTCATTCACAGCACCTACTGACCAGTTCCCTCGAACTAGAAAATATCGTAATTTTTGGTATGACAGACCTGCGGTGTTGTCTGATATAGTCGTTTTAGTTAAGATTGAAACAAAAATTGAGTATAATAAAATCAAGTCAACTAGAAACTATTTTGAACTATCCCTTACAGTTTAGACTTCAGACAAAAAGTAATAAATTTTGTAGAAAATGGCGGTACGATTACCAAAGCAGCTCATACATTTGGGATAGGAAGAGCTTCGATATATAGATGGTTATCTCGCCCAAAATTGTCAGCAACTAAGGTAAAAAGTCGTCAAAGAAAATTAGATTGGAAAGAATTAGAAAAAGATGTAAAACAAAATCCAGAGTCGAGCATTTTCAGACGGAGCTAAAAAAATTGGAGTTAATCAACCAACTATATTTTATGCTTTAAAAAGAATGAATTTTCCTTGAAAAAAAACAACTTCGTTATAGAGAAAGAAATAGAGAAGAAAGGATAAAATATTATCAGGAACTACGAAATTTTATTAAAAAATTTGGAAGTAAAAGCCTTGTATTTATTTATGAATCAGGATTTGAAGATAATCAAGACTGTATTTATGCCTGGTCAAAAAAAGGGAAAAAAGTTTATGGTGAGCAAGAGGGAAAATGAGGTAAAAGAGAAAATTTAGCAGCCGGGAGAAGAAAAAAGGAAAAAGAACGGACCCGTCGCAAAAGTTTTAATTCTTAAATCTATGCCTACTGAATTATCAGTTTTAGGCAATACTTCGGGCAAAACTTCTAGTACAAAACTTAGAAAATATCGATTAGCTGAATCTTTGATGAGGTGTTACTGATAATGGATAGGTTGTAAGGGAATAGGGAATAAGTCTTGGACTTTTTTGTATTTTTCGATCGCGACCTGTATCATCAACGCCCACAATTACTTTTTTAGGACTTACGTAAAGACAATAATTGTAGTGTAAATATCGGATCAGGATTATCAAAAATACACCACATGTAGAAACAATACGTAAGTCCTGTTTTTAAAGGACAATAATAAATTTTTCTACCATTATCTATATAATCCCATTAATCTTTGTGTTGCATACCAACTATCCATTAATAAAGAGAAAGGGGAACAGTATTATTTGTACCCCTAATATTGATTCTTTCTATGCTGCTAGTACAATTCCAGAAGACACAGAAAATATAAAATCTAGATATTTCTCAAAAACTAGATTTGGTTTAAATTAATTTTAGGCAGAAAAGGAACTGCCACAACCACAGGTTTGAGTTGCGTTAGGGTTAGTAAACTGGAACCCTCCGCCAATCAAAGCGTCACTATAATCAAGCATCAATCCATAAAGATAAAGGATGCTCTTGCGATCGCAAACCACCTTAAACCCATCATAATCAAAAACTTCATCATCCTCTCTAATTGAGCTAGGATGGGCAAAGTCCATGGTGTAAGACATTCCAGAACATCCACCTTGACGTACCCCTACCCGTAAGCAAAGGTCTTTTCCTTGTGTCTCTCTCAGAAATAGAACCTGCTTAACAGCAGCTTCGCTCATTATAATCCCTTTTTTTTGAGACTGAGTAGTCTGTGTCATTTGTTTCTAGCTCCTTATACTGCCATAGGTTTTGAATAGTATTTAGTCACTACCTACATATATTATTTTATATACATTCGTGAAGACTGATATTATAACTACCTATTATTATTATAATTATTAATCAAAAAATTTTTTTTACCTCACATTCCCCACGACAAAATGTAGTACATAAACAGGGGGAAATTTGAGTAAGTATTTAAACTCAAGAAAAAAACCTCAAAGTTTAATTATACAGGTGAAGTGAAGATAAAAAAAAGGAGAAAATGTCAATTCTAATCTCACTCCAGAACATTTATCCCACATTGCGCACTTCAATATGTAGTATATAGATAGAATGAGAGAGGAAAAGCAATTAATTAAGTATTAATACTGGTAACAAAGAAAAATTGGTGTGACTAGGACATTCAAAAGAAAAAGTAGCTTGGGTTAAGGCTGAAAAAAACTTTTCCTATCCAAAATG
>JAKQYE010000008.1 GCA_023356605.1 Trichodesmium sp. MAG_R02
AACCATCTAAACGTTCTGCTTCTTGAGCAAATAATTTCGCAGCTTTTTCCAAATTTTTAGTTCCTTGTGCTTGAGGAAAAAATTGTTTAATTACACAAAAAGGCTTTGAAGGTTTATCTTCATCTACAGCTTGAAAAGTTCTACCAAAACCTCCTTGTCCGATTATTTTTAGAGGGCGATAACGTTCTCTTAATACTAATTTTTCACCACAGCTAGTACAGAATTTTGTTTGTGCTTGGTTAACTTGTAAACAGTCAGGATTTAAACATTGAGTCATTTCAATTTTTAGAGTCATTTTAATTTTTAGTTATAAAATTATGCAGATAAATTATATAAGATTTAAACTATCTATTATCTATAATTCTCACACAGCTTTACTCTAAACTTTTAAAGGTGTTGAAACTTGCTGGGACTTACTGGAACTTGCTGGGACTTAGAAACCCGGTTTCTGGTAAAAACTGGGTTTCTTCCAAGTATCTTGTTGGTACCTTCAGTTAAAAATAACAAAATACCTCAAAAACTAATGCTACCAGAGGGTATCAAGCCTTAGAACCAAAAATACGAGAATATTAGTTCACCACCAGTTCAAACGAAGGTGGTGGGACTTAGAAACCCGGTTTCTGGTAAAAACCGGGTTTCTTCTTTCGAGTCTCTTGTTGGTACCTTGTATACAACGTCCTTAACATTAATTCATATTTTCCACCTAGAAATGAAACAGTTATTAAACTGCTTTTGTTATTTTCATACTTAAATCTAACCAAGTTGACCGAGTAATAGGCGCGCTAGTAGAAATATAATCAACTCCCGTTTCCGCAACATTTCTAATAGTTTCCAGAGTAATATTTCCCGACGCTTCAATTTTAATTCGACTATTATTTTGCCGAATCATTTTAACTGCTTGCTCCATCACTTCAACAGACATATTATCAAGCATAATAATATCTGCTTGATGCTCCAAAGCAGTCTCAACCTCCACTAATGTTTCTGTCTCTACTTCAATAGTCAAAGGATAAGGTATCCTTTCTCTGACCTTAGCGATCGCTTCTCCAATACCTCCAGCAGCAGCAATATGATTATCTTTAATCATCACCCCATCATCCAGACCCATCCGATGATTTTTGGCCCCACCAACTTGAGTAGCATATTTTTCCAAAATTCTCAGACCAGGTGTTGTTTTCCGAGTATCAACCAACTGTACTGCCAGATCAGCAATTTTCTCTACATATCTACGAGTCATAGTTGCTATCCCACTCAGACGCATACCCAAATTTAAGGCCACTCTTTCTCCAGTCAGTAAACTATCTAAAGGCCCATCTAACTTAGCAACTATAGTTCCCTTTTCACACCATTCTCCCTCAGCAACAGTAGGTAAAAAGTTTACCTGCTCGTTTAGAAGTTGAAATACCCTAGCCGCTATAGGCAAACCTGTAATAACCCCAGCCTCCTTTATTAACCAATGGCCCCCTCCTACAATTACCTCATCTCCTAGTAAAAGGCCAGAAGTTGTGCGATCGCCCCTACCAATATCTTCTAGCAACCAATCTTCTAACAAATTGTCTAATATTATTTTTGGAGGTATAACCCCTTTCATAGTTTCACCTGTTCGTGTAAGTCCTCTTTTTCCTATACAATTATCATTATTTTATACACTGCACTACTACTTCAATATTTACTATAAAAAAGGTTTTCCATTCTTCTTTGAAATGACTATAAATAGGGCTTGCTGAAAAAGTCTTTTTCAGGAGTAGGGAACCTACCCCTAACCTAACCCAAGATGAGAAGTAGGGACGACTTTATACAAAGTCCCTACAGAGGAACAGGGAATTAGTAGAAGAAGTAGTCCGATATCTTTGTACCTTTATTTTCTGTCTAGGGAGCGCCTAAAACACTAACTTTTGAGCTCTCAAGGCTGCAAAAATGAGAAATCTTGCCAAAGTCCCCTTTAATAGACTGACCAAAAAGCGAAGGTTCTCTCGTGTTGTTGAGAGAACCTTCGCTTATATCTTACCCGGCATCGTGCTATTTTACCAGGCAGCTACCCGCCAAGTATCTTCGCCACCCTAGAGTTTCACTTCCGAGTTCGGGATGGATCGGAGTGGTTCCACTACGTCATAGACACCAGGAAAAGCCATTAAATAGTTAGTTAATTATATTTGCTCCTAACTCTCAAGTTGTCAAGAGCTTTTCTTTTCCTTATGTATATAACTATAGATACTTTTTTCAGAAATGTCAACCCCCTAAGAAAATTTTTTTTTCCGTCCGATACTTTCAATTCCAAGAGGCCATTTTTCCTCAACTAACTAACCTAAAAGCCTCCACCTACAAATCATCCAGATATTCGTGGCCAAAATCCCTGTCTAGTCTTCCTTTTTCACTGAATTTTACCTTTTCTCTCAAACCATTTAACAACCTGTGGTACTGTTAAATCCTGAAGTGCTACGGCAGATTCTTGAGCAATCTGCTTTAAAGGAGATAAGGAGGCCATCACCAATTTAGTAAAAAAGTTCTCAAAATCAGCATCTAGATCTGAATTTTGCTTTAGATTTTCATCGTTTTTTACCCAGGTTTTTACCTTTTCAGCAGGTATTTGCTCTAGAGTCAAATCTGTTTCCCTTGCTATTTGCCTTAAACATCTGAGAGAATAAATGGCCAATCGTGTTGAAAATTTATCCTTGGAAGTTAGGAGGGCTCCATCAACCTGAGCAGACTCGTCTGGTGTTAAAAATTCCATAGATAGTTGCATATTAACCTTCGATTTGATATTTTTTTGCCTACGAGAAAGGTGACTCATAGCAGAACCAAGAAATCAGAGGCCAGAAGGCGAAAAATTCAATTCTTGCTGTGAATTTATTTGAAAATTGGAAAATATCCTAACAATAATGGCAAGTAGTATATGTAATATATGTAAGTTTTATAAGTACCTTTTGAAATTTTTATTTTCTAGTGATTAAATAACCACAACGATGTTCTCCATTAACAATCCAATGAGTTCTCTCCACAGTACAATCAGGTAGTACGGTACCAAACATTTCTAACTCATGGCCACAAATACTGGGAAAAGACTCGGCCACATTGGATATGGCACAGTTATTTTCTATCAGTATATAGCCTTCAACTTCCTCAAAAGTTGAATCACTTTTGAGTTTTGAATTTTGAGTTTTGATTTGTTGATCAGGATACCACTCTGCCATGTAACCCTCAGCTTTGCGAAGTTCTACCAAATGAGCCATACGCTCCTGTACTGAACCTGTTCCCAGTAGTTTGCGATAGTGCATTGCCTTACGTTGCCATTGTTTGTGCAGCACCTGGCTCATTTGCTCATATCCCATAGTTTCTGCCAAGGTATTCAGGAAAGAAACAGCGAACTGATCGTAACTGTGGGGAAAGCAGTTTCGTCCCTGAGTTGTCAGTTCATAAACATGTTGTGGCCTTCCCATTCCTGTTGCTACTGATTTATATCTAATTAGTCCCTCTCCTTCCAAGTCCTTCAAATGGCAACGTATAGCTTGGCGGCTAATTTCTAGCGACTTGGCTAATTCCAAGGCAGTAGCTCGAGTTTGCTGCATCAAATGTTGCAGGATTTCTTGTTTAGTTGAATTTTGTTGAGTCGTTTCCATCATTATCAGTTATCAGTTATCAGTGATCAGTTATCGGTACCGACGACTTTTGCGGGAAGCTTAAAATACTGAATCGAATATTTTTTTCACTCCTTGCAAGGGCGGAATATCTGATTTTTTGGTTTTTTAGTAAAAAAAAATATTTTTACTAGACTTTGACAATGTCAGTATTGTTAATGTAACATGTAACAAACTTAAGCAACAAATAAGTTGTTTAAGTAGCAAAGGCCACTAAAGCCACTGTAATTACTAATTGAAGTAAATATAACGTAGGAAATAAGTACAATGACTGCTAAAGTAACAACCTTAGTCAATCAACCTTATAAATATGGTTTCGTCACTAATATTGAATCAGACACTATTCCTCGTGGACTTAGCGAAGACATAGTTCGTCTGATATCTGCTAAAAAGAATGAACCAGAATTCATGCTCAAATTTCGCCTCAAAGCATATCATAAGTGGTTACAGATGGAAGAACCAGTGTGGGCACATGTTGACTATCCAAAAATAGATTATCAGAATATTATTTACTATTCAGCGCCCAAATTTCAAGACAAAAAGGAAAGTCTAGATGAAGTGGACCCTACTTTGTTAGAAACTTTTGAGAAACTTGGCATTCCCCTCTCAGAACAGAAACGTCTAAGTAACGTTGCAGTTGATGCTGTATTTGATAGTGTTTCCGTTGCTACTACTTTTAAAGAAAACCTTGCTAAGGAAGGAGTAATTTTTTGTTCTATATCTGAAGCAGTACAAGAACATCCAGAATTAGTAGAAAAATACCTCGGTAGTGTTGTACCAGTGGCAGATAATTTTTTTGCTGCTCTTAACTCTGCCGTATTTAGCGATGGGTCTTTTATTTTTATACCTAAAGATGTAAAATGTCCCATGGATTTATCTACCTACTTTCGGATCAATAACGGTGAGTCTGGTCAGTTTGAGCGGACTTTAATAGTGGCAGAGTCGGGTAGTTCAGTAACGTATTTGGAAGGTTGCACCGCTCCGATGTTCGATACTAACCAGCTTCACGCTGCAGTAGTTGAACTTGTTACTCTCGATAATGCTGAAATTAAATATTCCACTGTGCAAAACTGGTTTGCTGGGGATGAAAATGGTAAAGGTGGTATTTATAATTTTGTGACTAAGCGCGGCTTGTGCAAAGGAGTAAATTCTAAAATTTCCTGGACTCAGGTAGAAACTGGTTCGGCTATTACCTGGAAGTATCCTAGTTGTGTTTTGGTGGGTAACAACTCAGTGGGGGAATTTTATTCGGTTGCCTTAACTAATAATAAACAGCAAGCAGATACGGGTACAAAAATGGTACATATTGGCAAAAATACTCGCAGTACAATTATTTCTAAAGGTATTTCTGCTGGGAACTCCGCTAATAGTTACCGTGGTTTAGTGAAAATGGGGCCGGGTGCAAAGGGAGCGCGGAATTATTCTCAATGTGATTCAATGTTAATAGGCGATCGCGCACAAGCAAATACTTTTCCCTATATTCAAGTAAACAACAATACTGCTAAGGTTGAGCATGAAGCTTCTACTTCTAAAATTGGAGTTGACCAACTTTTCTATTTTACTCAAAGAGGAGTTTCTGCTGAGGATGCAGTCTCTATGATTATTAGTGGTTTCTGTAAGGATGTCTTTAATGAATTACCTATGGAATTTGCTGCCGAAGCTGATAAGTTATTGAGTTTGAAATTAGAAGGTACGGTAGGTTGAAGAAGGGGGTATTATTTACCCAAAAACCTTGTTTATCAACAAAATTTCCTAATACAAAAAATATTGATTTTGTCATAAACTCGGTTCCTAATTTTGGGTGTGTAAGTCCTGAAGAAAATTAAATTTTACTCCCCAGTTGCCTTAACTATAGCAGTAATTATTCCTGATTAGTTGCTGATAGTATAAGCTGACATCAGCTAGGAGTTAGTTACTTAATGAAAATTATTCATAACTATTCAGAGGTAAATATGATTAAAGAAAATAGTGAAATAATTTTATCTGTTAAAAACTTAACAGCTAATGTAGAAGGTAAAGAGATTCTCAAAGGCTTGAATCTAGAAATAAAAGCGGGAGAAATTCATGCCATTATGGGTCCAAATGGTTCCGGAAAAAGTACATTTTCTAAAGTATTGGCAGGTCATCCTGCCTACGAAGTTACAGGTGGAGAAGTAACTTTTTTAGGGAAAAATTTATTAGAGATGGAACCAGAAGAACGGTCATTGAATGGAGTTTTTTTGGCCTTTCAATATCCTCTAGAAATTCCTGGAGTGAGCAACTTAGACTTTTTGCGAGTTGCTTATAATACGAAACGAAAATATCAAGGCTTAGAAGAATTAGATGCCTTTGATTTTGATGATTTGGTACAAGATAAATTAGATATTGTTAAGATGAAGCCAGAGTTTTTAGACCGGAGCGTAAATGAAGGTTTTTCTGGAGGGGAAAAGAAACGAAATGAAATATTGCAAATGGCATTGTTAGAACCCAAATTAGGAATTTTAGATGAGACAGATTCAGGGTTAGATATTGACGCTTTGAGAATAGTAGCAAATGGAGTAAATAAATTAGCAAATGAATCAAATTCTCTGTTAGTAATTACTCACTATCAACGTTTATTGAATTATATTGTGCCAGATTTTGTTCACGTCACAGAAGGTGGTAGAATTATTAAAACCGGTACAAAAGAACTAGCATTAGAACTAGAAGAAAAAGGTTACGATGATGTAGTTGAAGCAGCAAAAGTAGGGGTGTAAGAAGTATGCAAATGTTCCTAAAACCAGAGGTCTCTTATTTAGAGAAATTACTTGATGAGTCTTGTAAAGCAGTTTCCTCAACTGTACCGCCTGGGTTTCCTCTAGATGCCAAGATGGCAGCTTCGTTACAACAACTACGCCATCGCGCAGAGACTAGGGTGCGGGGGTTGAGTATCCCTACTAAGAGAGATGAGGAATGGCGCTTTACTAATCTATCTTCAATAATGAAGCTAGGTTTCCAAGCAGCTCCTCCAGTAGACTTGGATGTTTTGAATATGGCTCCATTTATTTTGCCAGAAGTAGCAGACAGTCGCTTGGTGTTTATTAATGGGGTATTTGCACCTCAGTTATCGTCTGTGACAGGTATAGCAAATCAGGCATTTGTGGGTAACCTGGGGCAGTTGCCCCTGGAATATCAAAAGCGAGTTTACAATTATTTGGCGAAACAACCAGGGAGTGAAGAAGTATTTACTTCCTTAAATACTGCTGGTTTAACTGATGCAGCAGTAGTATGGTTGCCAAAAAATAAAATGGTGGAAAAACCAATACATTTATTATTTATTGCTACTCAAGCGGGAGTTCCCATATTGACTCAGGGTCGTTGTTTAGTAGTGGCAGAAAGTAATAGTAGTGCAGAAATAGTTGAGCATTGGGTGACAGGAGAAATAGTTTGTCCAGAAGCACTAACTTCTCATGCTTATTTGATGAATACTGTCACAGAAATATGGGTAGAGGAAAATGCAGAAATTCATCATTCTAGGGTGCAACGAGATGCAGGAGCAGCATTTCATATTGGCAAAACAGCGATCGCTCAAGCTAAAAATAGTCGCTATACCTGTAATGCTATTCATCTAGGAGGAAGGTTATCTCGTCACAACTTAGAAGTCGCTCAAATGGGTGAGGGAACCGAAACAAATCTTTATGGTTTGGCACTTGTTGGCAATGAGCAAGAAACAGATACTCACAGCACTATAACTTTGAACCATCCTAATGGTATGACTGACCAACTTTATAAGTGCATTGTTGATGACAAGGCACATTCTGTATTTAATGGGAAAATCTATGTTTCTCAAACTGCCCAGTTGACGAATGCTGCTCAATTAAATCGTAATTTGTTGCTTTCTTCTGGAGGGAGAGTTGATACAAAACCTCAGTTAGAAATTATTGCTGATAATGTTCAATGTTCTCATGGGGCAACTGTTAGCCAGTTAAATGATGATGAGGTATTTTATTTACAAAGTCGAGGCTTGAGTGAAGAGGCGAGTCGCAATTTATTAATTGATGCTTTTGCTGCAGAAATTATTAACAAGTTGCCTTTACCTTCTTTGCAACATATTTTAAAGCAGTGTGTCGCTTGCAAAGTTTAAAATAAGGAAAAAGAAAGAAGGTGAGATTAAAAGTTGATTTAGATTTAGAGTAGATCCTAAGTATATGAGGTACAAATATTAAAGAGCAGATCTCTAATGCGGGTATCTTACCCGCGACAGTAATACCCACCTAAAAATAAAAAGAAAAACTGACAAAAATCACTAATAAACAGGTTCTCAAGGTTTTCCTCTAAAGGGGGTAAAAGAGGAAAATTTAGATTATCTGGCCTGCTTATTCGGTGGAGTTCTTTATCACTAATTTTCGGGTCTCCCTATTCTTGGAAGTACTGGTAATTAAATTTCTAGTCTCCCTATTATTGGGAGTACTGATAACTGGTAATTGATTTTCTGCTATCCCTATTTCTGGAGGTACTAATAACTGATAATTGATTTTATAGTATCCCTATTACTGAAGGTACTGATAACTGATAATTTATAACTGATAACTGAAAAAATGACTATTATTCAAGAAAGAACTTTGGCAGAAAAATTACGTACAGATTTTCCGATTTTAAATCAGGAAATAAATGGCGAACCACTTGTTTATTTAGATAATGCTGCTACTTCCCAAAAACCATTAGCAGTTATTAATTCTTGGCAGGAATATTACCTTAAATATAATTCTAATGTGCATCGGGGTATTCATACTTTAAGCTCAAAGGCAACAGATGCTTATGAGGGGGCAAGAGATAAAGTAGCTGCTTTTATTAATGCAGCATCTCGGAATGAAATTATTTATACTCGAAATGCTAGCGAGGCAGTTAATTTAGTTTCTTATTCTTGGGGTTTAAATAATCTTAAATCAGGAGACGAAATAATTGTCTCTGTTATGGAACATCATAGTAATTTTGTTCCCTGGCAAATAATTGCTCAAAAAACTGGGGCAGTTTTGAAATTTGTTGAATTAAATGAAACTGAAGAATTTAATTTAGAGCAATATAAAACTTTAGTTTCAGACAAAACAAAGTTAGTAGCAGTCGCCCATGTTTCTAATGTTTTAGGTTGTATTAATCCAGTCAAAGAAATCTGTTCAATTGCTCATAAAAATGGGGCTAAGGTATTAATAGATGCTTGCCAAAGTGTACCTCATTGCGTGGTAGATGTGCAGGAAATAGATTGTGATTGGTTAGTAGCTTCCGGTCATAAAATGTACGCTCCAACTGGTATTGGTTTTTTGTATGGAAAATTGGAATTACTGAAAGAAATGCCACCATTTTTAGGAGGTGGTGAAATGATTTCTGAGGTATTTATTGACCATTCCACTTATGCCGAATTACCTCATAAATTTGAAGCAGGAACACCAGCGATAGGAGAAGCGATCGCTCTCGGTGCAGCGGTAGATTATCTGACAAATATAGGTATGGAAAAAATTCATAATTACGAAACAGAATTAACCACCTATTTATTTGATAAACTAGGTCAGATTCCCCAAGTTACTATTTATGGGCCTCAACCAAATATTTATGGGGAAGGTAGAGCAGCATTAGCATCTTTTACAGTAGAAACTCTTCATCCTAATGATTTATCAACAATGTTAGATGAAGCCGGGATAGCTATTCGTTCTGGTCATCATTGCGCTCAACCTTTACATCAATATCTAAAGGTTTCATCAACAGCAAGAGTAAGTTTATCTTTCTATAATACTCGTGATGATATTGATATTTTTGTTGTAGCCTTGAAAGATACGATTGAATTTTTTGCTAGTATTATGGGTTGAAAGAAAGATTGAGCAAATCACCTATTTATGATACTTTATGTTGGGTTTAGCTATTGCTGAATCCCACATAAACATTTGAGTTATATTAGATTGGCAATAGTCTATACATGACAGCAGTTTTGGAGTTAGTGAGGTACAAAATTTCATCACTTTAGTAAATAGTAAAGAGAGATTGGTTTTTAACCGTATCTTACCATCGGCTTAAAGTGCTATGATTTAAGTTTGACATCCTCCCCGGCTTAAAAGCGCGGGGACTCCTACGGAATAGAGGCTATATGTATGAGAGAATGGAATCTAAATAAACTTATAGTTCTTAACTTAATTGTTTTAAATGTTGCGGTGATTTTATTAGCAGTGGTGTTAATTTTTTTACCCAATCAAACTTTAGCAACTTCCATCCCTAAACCTCAAGAAAAAATAGAGTCAAAAATTGAATTGGTAGATTCCGAAAAGTTAAGTCAGAGTAGGGGTAGAAAATATGAGTATAAAGTTGAATATGAATTTGGTTTTCCTCAAAATGAGCAAGAAAAAGACAATTATACAAAAGCTTTAAATCAAGCTGGAAAAGATGGATGGGAATTAAGTCAAACTAACGTTGTTTTTAATCCTACTAATGGGCAAGGTTTATATATTTTGATTTTTAAAAGACAGAAATAAATTAAGACTTTAGCCCTTAAAGTAAATACTTCAATGGCTAAAGCCCTCCTACAAACTATATAGTTTTAAGAACTAATTATCCAGAAATAATATTATAATTATTGACCAGTTACGGACCCTTGATTAATCTTGTTAATAAACCACAAAGGCATTAACCCTATCCATTTTTCTTGAATCACCCCATCTTTCAAAAAAACTGCCGTAGGTACTGCCTCGATCCTCAACTTTCTATACAACCTTTTATCTACTGCAACAACAGGAAAATTTAAAAAATACTTATTTACAAAGTTTTGTCCTGCTTGAATATTTTCAGTATCTATTAATCCCACTACTCCTGGTAAATCATCTTGCCATTGCACCAATTTCAAAAGACCTAACCAACGTTGACATTGAGAACATTCAAGACTCATAAAAACAACTATTACAGACCCAGATTTTAAAGATTTTGAGTCCTCTCCTAGCCATTCTATTTGCCACATTCGGTTTTCTTGTAATGGGGTAAAATCAATATAAGGACGACCATTTTCTTGCATATATTCTAGGGAACTAGCAGCCAAAGCATAACTAGTTAGAAAAATTATTAATACCACTAGCCATTGCCAGAAAACAGTAGACTGATATTTACCAAAAAATTCAGCAAATATTAACAGAAAAATATAAATAGTATTTAGGATTAAACTTTGGACAGGAGTAATTTCCAAAAAACCGTTATAACAACCACAGTCTTCAGTTTTTCCAGTTGATGTACTCCAGTAAGTGAGCATTGATAAACCAAATAATAATAGAATAGTTGTAGGTATTATTAGCTTCAGAAAAACTCCTAAGATTAAAGCAACTCCTAAGGCTGATTCAATAGCAGTAAATATTAAAACAACAGGTATAATTAATTTAGGAATTACTAAATTAAGTTGAGCAATATATTGGGCAAATTTCCATGGTTCTATAACTTTAAAAATACCAGTCAATAGAAAAATAATACCCACTGTATTTGATCCTATAGAAGCTAAGATAAATAACGTCATACCAGTTATCAATTTTAAGTTATCATTTCTCGATAGTTCCTTACAGATAGATACACCATTTTTAGCTACTGCTAATTATGGTATGAAATAGCCACTCATTCTACTAGATATTATCCTAAGTTTAGAAGTTGAAGTTCCTGAAATTGGAGTCAAAAAAAGAATCGTTCCTATTTTGTCTGGAAGTTCAGCAAATCTCCAGAGATAGCAATTAAAATTGTTTCTCATAAAATCTGAAATGAAGTAGGTAGTAAGTTAGAAGATTATGGTCGTGCTAGAGTAACTTATTCTGTGGTTTTAACCCACTTCACAAATTAGGTGAACCTATACTACGAACTTATCATCTACAGGGGAAAATTTATATTCTTTTAGATAATTTATTATTGTCATAAGTAGGATTCGGATTAACAATTTGGTCGGGGAAATTTAGGGAAAAATTTATATTCTTTTAGATAATTTATTATTGTCATAAGTAGGATTCGGATCAACAATTTGGTGGGGGGAAATTTAAGGCTAAAGAATATAATTTGAGGCAACTCCTCAACAGGTTTTTACCATTTTTAATTTTCACTGCTATTGTAGGGATAATTAAATATCTACCGTAAGAACTCAGAACTTTAGCAGTCAGCTTGAGGGCAGTTCCATTGGTCATTCTGGGCAAAAAGATCCATAAAAGTAATAAAATACTTGCCTAAGGCTAATTATCTTTTCGGTGTCGGACTTTTAATTCTTTTTGGAGGGATTTTTTCTTCTTCTAGCTGATAGCTGAATGCTGACAAGCGACCTAACGACCACCTCTGTTTCTCTGCAGGAACTTCCTGACTCCCCCTCCACAGGATGGGTTAAGGAAGAAGCACAGGAGTAGGTAGGCACCTTGCATAAGGGCGTCCTTACAGAGGAACAGGAAAGGTATAGATGAGGTAGTCCGATATACCTTGTCCCTTGATTTTTATGCCATGGGAGTACCTGAAATCCTAACTTTTTCAGCCTTTTACAACTGAACTTCTGGTACTTTTTGCTAACCAAATAAAACTAAAGTCTTTATATGTTCAGGACTTACGCAGGCAAACTGAGAAACCCGGTTTCTCCTAGATATTTATGTGTTAAAAACAATGATTTACTTTCTTAACCGGGTTTCTTTGCTTAAGTCCTAATGTTAACACTTTTATAATTAATTAGCAAGCCCTAATTATTTTCTGTTTGCTTTTTTAACTGTTGAAGTAGTTGTTCAAATTCTTGTTTAGATTTACCATATTCTACCCAATTATCTTTTCGCCTTGCTGCTTCAGCTTGACTATAAGATTCTACTATTGAATTAATCAACTCAGAAATATTTTTTGTTTCAGGGGTTTTTTCTGTAACTTTAATTTCTGGCTTTTCGACTTTAACACCAAAAATTGTTGCTAAAGATTGATAAAGAGTTTCTGCCATAACAACCTCTTTATCATAAGCAACTATTACCCTTTTTAATTCCGGTAATTCTCCCTGTTCAGCTCTCAGATAAATTGGTTCTATATACATCAATGATTTTTCTATAGGAATTACTAATAAATCTCCACGAATTACTTTAGAACCTTTTTGACTCCATAGGGTTAATTGTTGGGATATTTTAGGGTTTTGGTCGATGCGAGCTTCGATTTGACTAGGACCGTAGACTAATTTTTGTTTAGGAAATTCATATAACAATAATTTACCATAATTTTCTCCATCTGATTGTGCTGCCATCCAGGCAATCATATTATCTTTATTAACTGGAGTAAATGGCAAAATTAAAACAAATTCTTCCCCCTTTTGTTCCGGTAACCGCATAATTAAATAGTATGGTTCCATTAATTGTTGATTATCTTCATAAACTTCAGTAGGAAACCTCCATAAATCCTCTTGATTATAAAATAATTGTGGGTTGCTCATGTGATATGATAAGTATATTTGAGCTTGGATTTTAAATAAGTCTAAGGGGTAACGGAAATGGGCTTTAACATTAGCTGGAATTGCGGATTTTTCTGTAAATAATTTGGGGAAAATTTTCCGGTAAGTATTCAGTACTGGGTCATTTTCATCTACTACAAAGAATTTCATCGTACCGTTGTAGGCATCAACCATAACTTTCACAGAATTCCGAATATAATTAACACTTCCCCTAGCTATACGTTCAATATTTCCCCTATTCAATATCCCTCGAGCATTATTACTCAGATAAAGTGGTTCCGAATAAGGATAGCGATCGCTCACTGTATAGGCATCTAATATCCATTGCATTTTTCCGTCAATCAGAGAAATATAAGGGTCATTATCAAATCTTAAAAAGGGCGCAACTCGATTTACTCTTTCTTTTATATTTCGATAGTAATGAATCTTTGAATTTTCAGTAAAGTAGCCAGAAATTAAAATATTAATACTACTTAAGTCATAGGCATAGGCAAGTTTTTGCCATATAGAATTTATGGGAACTCCCCCTGCACCACTATAAGAAGTAAAAGCATTTTCACCACTCCGAGGATAATCAAATTCTTGGGTATTCATACCTGTAAAAATATGAGTATCGGTTTTTTCTCCATAATAAATAGCAGGTTGTTTTACCTGAAGATTTACCTGAGAAACTGGCGGAATATCTTTGATGAATAACACGGGTAAACCATCTGGTTTTACTTCATTTACCGGATTCATTACTAACCCATAACCATGAGTATATTTTAAATGTTTATTAACCCAAGTTTGTGCTTTTTTAGGAACTTGAGAATAAACCATTTCTCTTGGAGAAAGCATTACTTGTCTATAGTTACCATCAATAGTGTAACGGTCAACATCTACATCATTAAATCGATAATAAGGTCGAATTTCTTGGAGTTGACGATAGGTACTGAGAAGCGGTCTATAATCCCAAAGCGTAATATTACGAACTGTGCCTTGATTATTTTCTAATGTTTGACTATCTAGCTCTGATTTAGCTGGAAAACTTTTAGTTTCTACATTATCTAAACCATAGGCTTCACGAGTGAATTTAATATTATTTGCTATGTATGGCTTTTCCTTTTGTAGTTCGTTGGGATTGACTATAAATTTCTGTTGAAACCCTGGATATAAAACATTAAATGATCCCAATATAGCTATATAAATAACTGCTCCATAAGTAGGCAAAATAATATTATTTTTCCAAACAGAAAGTACACAAACTACTGCTAAGAATAATGACACTATTGTCATAATCCAATAGCCAAGAAGTTTAGCATGAACGTCTGTATATCCAGCTCCAAAAACCACTCCATTGGAATCAAAAAGTAATTCATAACGCTGTAACCAAAATCCTACTGCAATCAAAATTACAACCCCTGCTAGTAGCAAACTAATATGAGTTTTAATTGATCCTGTTAAAAAATTTTGCCATGGTCGTCTAGCTGTAAATTTGCCCTTCAAAGAATATACTATAATACTAATAATTAAACCAGCAACAATCAGAGTAAATAGCCAATCTTTTATCCCTTCATATAAAGGCAATCTAAATATATAAAAGCTTATATTTTTTTGATAAATTGGGTCTTTATTTGGAAAATCTACAGCATTTAAGAATTTTAAAAGAGTCTCCCAAGCTAGAGATGTAGTTGTTGCCGTACTTGCACTTAAAGATATTAAAATAATACTGACAATTACAATTACTCTAATAAAAATATTTCTATAGGGAGCTAATTCAGTTCCTAATAAAAAATTAAATGAGCGATCGCTTGTCAATTTTTCAGCTATCCAATAGTTACCCCACAGAAACAAAAAGTAAATAACAAATGCACCTACCCACAGAAATATTTGCCAACTTAATCTAGTCCAAAAAATATCAGTAAAATCAACAGCATCAAACCACCAGACTTCAGTTAATAAGTGAACTAAAGTTCGAGAAAGGGAAAAAATAACTAGAAGAATGAAGCTAGCTGCAATGATTATGTAATTTTCTATTTTCATAATTTCCCATTTATTACGTATTAAAAAGTATTATACTTCCTAGATGATAATCATACCTTTACTATATACTTTTAGTTTGATATAATTTCTCCCTAAATAGCTATAGTTCTATTCCGGGAAGATAGAAGACAGAAAGTAGGAAGGTTTTCTCCAATTGTGATTTAATTTTATACACAAACCCCGGATTGATCACAAACAGAGCGATCGCTAAATACAAAAACCAAGGAGTAATCTGAGTTTGAAGAGGTAAAATGCCTAATCCGGAAAACAACAGTGTTAATCTATCACTAGTGAAAATTATTATTGATTAGAGCTTTGTTAAAATGATAAATCAATTCCCTTTGGGGGAGGGATAAAAACAATTATTTATTAATAAAAATCACTGCCAATCAGTAACCATTCAGCTATCAGCTAGAAGGAGGAATTAGCCTCCAATTGGTAAATCAAATTCTTTGAGCAATGATAAATAACCATTTGCTTTTGCCACACCCATAGCACTACCAAAAGCTGGACTATCACCTAAAAAAGGTTTACCACCCGCTTTTTTTACCATTTTAGCTACACAATAAACTATTTCTTTTCTGGTGACGCATTCTTTTGTAGGGCGAGAACCTGTAAGTAAATTAGGTTTAAGTAAGACGCGATCGCCTGCTTTGACAAAAGCATTAATTCCCCCTAATGGTTCTAAAAGATTCTCTATTGATTTCTCTAATTCGTTAATTTGATAAGAATTAGCTCGGATTAAACTTACAGTATACATGATTTTTATTTGACTAATAGACATCTTTATAAAAGGTTGAATAGCAGGTAGACAAAATTAATTTTCCGTTCAACCTATTAAAATTATTCTGTTATATAACTTCTATCAGCACTTATCCATGCAGATGAAAATATACACTTTTTGTAAATTACTTTTGAACTAAAAAGCATAATAACAAAAAAATAAACTAAACTAAAAGGTCGCCCCAGAAGGGCGAGGATTTAAACCCAATTTTTCGGTTAGTTTAGTAAATTTTTCCAATTACCTACTTAGACTATTTATTCTTACTCCTAAGTCCTTGGAACAGCCTTTTCTCCATAAACTCTACCCCGCCATTTTGTCGGAGTCTTGATGGCAGATAAAAATATCCGTAAAACTGCCAAAGGGTCTGCTAAAGGAGATAATAAAAATAACCAACTAGCTTGAGCTTTACTGAAGTCATAAGAAGGAGCAATAGCTAATAACAAAGCAAACCTAATTAATAATAAAAATAAATTCAAACCAAATAACAAAAATTTAGCAGACATAGAAATAGAAATAGGCAAACCAAACAACAAATAACCCAATAGTACCAATAAAGGCAAACCCTGAGTTACGGACAATAGCCAAAGATCACTGCCAACTTGAAAAGTTGGAGAAGCATCCTTCAGGTCAAGCGATCGACCCCACTCTTGCCAAGTTTCCACCATTCCCTCATACATTCTGACCGACAAAACCAGGGATCCATCCAGAAACCCCACCTTAAACCCCTCAGCAGCAATATTTCTAGCCAGAGTCACATCATCGCAAAAAGAACCCTGAGCACTAACGTAACCTTCCATCTTCGATAAGACCGAACGCCGACACAAAAAACATTGACCATTAGCCATAACCCGTTCTGGCGTTTGTGACCCCGTACCCGTCGGTCCAAACCTATAAACTAATGTCATTAATAAAGCAGGTTGTAGCCAAAGTTCTCCTGGATATTTCAGTATAAACCGTGGCGACAGGGAAATCAAATCGTATCCTTCAGTCTCAGCCTTCTTAACCAAACTAGCTGCTAACCCTGGATCTGGTTGAGTATCCGCATCTACTCCTAAAAACCACTCACTCTTTGGGGAACTTGCCAAAAACCCCGTATGTAAAGCCCAAGGACGACCAACCCACCCTGGAGGTAAAGGGTTATCAGTGATTAAGCGAAACCTTGGGTCTTTTTCCGCTGTAGTTTTTACTAAATCTTGAGTATCATCTGTCGAGTCACTATCAACTACAATTATTTCGCGCACTTCATAACTTTGTCTACTCAAACCCATTAAACAAGGAGTAATGCGCTCGGCTTCATTAAGAGTTGGTACCACAATACTCACCTTACCCAATAATTCTGGTGTAGGCTCCTCAGGTTTTAATGGTGGTTGACGAGTCGAACCTCTAATAAGACGTAATAGTAAAATAGTTGTTGCTGGTAACTGTAGTATTAATATGATCAAAAAAAAGGCTTCAGGCATAATTTTAGATTTTTAAGGGCTCCAAAAGTTTCTGGTATTGATTCTGAGAACCCTTTATTGTACAACCTTTGTCCGGCTTCATTTTTGATAATTTCAATTTTGCCTTCCAATGCATACTTTCTTGACATCCTCCCCAGCTGTTAGGCAATGGGAAACAACCGAGCCTTAGCCCCTCGGCGGGTTAACATCTCACAGGCTGCCGCTACTTTAGCAGTAGTCTTATGCTGGCCGACCTATCCGTTTTTTGTCTCGGTAGGCCCACACGCGACTAATATATTTCTTGCTGCATTTTCCACTCGCTATAGAAGGACCTGACCCTACGCGACCATGTTTAGCCCCACTATGCAACGTCTGTACGATGTTAGTTCCCAAAGGCTAATTACTCTTAGAGTGCCACCGTATTTTCCTGCAAATCTATTTTAAAAATGTCCGAAATTTTCTGGTGCCGTTCTTGAGAAAATACCTCTTGATAATTTCCGATTCTTAACCATTTCAAAAACGTGTCATACCTCTAAAATAATTGTTTGGTTTTCACAGACATTTCAGTAGATAATTTGTGTAGAAAATCTCTTCTTGTATACTTTCAATTTGCCATCTAGCTGTTTTATATCCTTTAGAACCCTCAGTTTTTTTAGATAATGACTTACTTAGTTTTGAGTACTTCGAGTATTCGTTTCTTTAGTGGTTTTGGTGCATCAATTTTTTTACCATGTAGGGACGTTGCATAACAAAAATAGGAACGCCCTTACAGCTCGCTTTAGTTTTAAGTCCTAAATCTATACCTACTGAGTTATCAGTTTTAGGCAATAATATTGGCAAAACTTCTACTACAAAATTTAGGAAATATCCATTAGCTGAATCTTTGATTACTGTTACTTATGATGGAATGGGGGGTAGTTCCCTTGAACAACCAATTTTTAGCCTTCCTATTTTAGCTAAGAAAACCATTAGCTGACCAACTTTAAATCCACCCTTTGTAAATCTTTGGTTGGCGATGACATTCTCCTCTTGAATTTAGGAGGTCTTATAGGTTTGCCTTTTCTGTTGCCTTGAGTTGATTAAAAAAGTTTTGATCAGCCTGGCTAAAATCGTTTAAAGATTGCTCTAGTGGTAAGGGCAAAAAACAACTGATAGCCAAACTCTTTCTGAGGTCTTTTTAGCCAGAGTAATAAACTGTTTTTTGTAAGACAACACGGACACAACCTAGGTTGCCTTGCTAATCAGTGTTTTTGTCCTATATGCAGTACTTAAATCTGGCTTTCACAGAATGACTTTTGAACTAAAAAGCATGATCACATAACCTGTGGAAAAAAAATCAACTCAAAAGTCCCCCGCTTATGGGAGAGACTTTAAACCCAATTTTTCGATAAACAAGTGTTATTAAATCATTAAGAGTTAGTCAACCTTAATTTATTAGCTTCAGATATCCACCAAAAAATAATTGCGGGAACTACTCCCAATAAGATGCTCAAACCAGTAGGTAATAAAAATCTACTATCCAAGCAAATTACAGTAATTGTTGCCCCAAAAGCAAAATTAACTAAGTAAATTATTAGTGGCAGATTCAACTGTTGACGGGACAATAAAATAGTTTTCTTACCCCAAAACAAAGCAGCTACAGTCATATATATAGCACCGGTACCGAACCACCCCATTAAATTACGGTAAGGCATTCCAAAAAAAGACCCTTCCTCTTGAAATAGCCAAAATGGAAATGATGCCTGACTCATCGCAGGATCCAGGACTAAATCCCAAGCTGTTAGAAGTATTGCTCCTATGGCGATCGCTCCTACATGACGCATCCAGGAACTAGAACTATTTACCTGTAAACCACAACGAGCCAGTAAATAACAAACAAATCCCATGTAAAACCAGGATAAGGGAATTGTAAACGGTACCAAACCTGCTATTTTGTAGCCTAACCCACTTAGATAAGTATAATCCCCAAAAGGAAATCCTGTGCTAGTACCTAATAGTTCGCTACTCAAAGATAGAAATACCGAAGGCAGCATAAAAGCCAAAGTTGTAAATATTCCAAAATTCCTAATTCCATATAGAAAGACTGCTAATGCTCCAAAGATAATATAAATTGCTCCTCCCCCTGCTACACTCCATTGGAACAAAGTTTGTCCTATAGGAGGCAAGCCGACAATAATTTCAGGATTCGGTAGAACTATTAACAGACCTGCTAGACCAAAAACTGTTGATAAGATATGTCCAAGTAATAGATAGCGATCAGTAATCATAAGTTGCTTCATAGAAGTCCTATTTATGGGGCCATTCCAGTTATTAAGTACTGACTGCTGAAGCCAGAGCCTTAAAATACTGAAGTTGATTTTTTTTCATTCCCTTAAAAAGTAGAAAACTATCGACGTTATTTTGTTGTCAACAGTTACTGATTTTCTACTTTCGGGAAAATAGTTCAAATCTACATCTTTAAGGATCAGCGGTAGAAGTTTAGAACTATTTTTTCCTAGTGGGACTAATTTTTTCTTCCAACTAATTCCACAAAAGACTATCTATATAATTTATAAAACTTTACAAAAAAAATAACCAGAATAACCAGGGAAAAATTTTTTGTTGATATTTTTAGATTTCCCTTTCTTTCTCACTAAAAGGAAAAAAACTAGACGGATGAATTTTGGGCCTTCAATTTAATTTAACTCTTTTCTTCAACATCAACAACGTTCTCTGATTACCATATTTTATAGTATATGTCAAGAATGAATATATTCTGATAGTTGCCTAAATCAACCAGACTTATGTAGAATCAACAGGGTTTTCAAATAAAATGAAGGGAATTGTATTAAGTAAACTTAGATAAAATGATATTTAGTAGGAGATTAGGTGATTATAGAGATTTTAACAATAGGGGTTATTATTTTAGCTATACTTATGGCTTTAACCTGGTTAGCAATAGAATTACAATATCGTAATCGTCCAGGGAATGCTTTAGAATTAACTTGTGGAGATTGGAATTTAGCAGTTGCAGAACCAGAAAAGTATCTTTTAGTGGGTGAAATGGAATTATGCAACCGTACTAAAAGCCTGGAAATCATGGTGCCAGAAGTGCAAGCAGAAGCAAAACTCCTCTCTAGTGGAAGTTTAGAAGGAGTAAATTATCGAACTCAAATTGTTCCTTTCCATAGAGATGCCTTAGCTAGACAGGATAACTATTGGTTTGCCTATATAGTAAAAATAGGAAAAAAGACCAAATTCAAAGTATCAATAGATATTCAAGGTAATAATCTGGAGCAACTAAATTCTGCTTGGATCAAAGTCAATTATGTTACTTATGGGCCAGGCGGTAGAATTCCCAAAGTGCAGAATATTATAGTTCCCCTAAAATTTCCTGACCCTAGTTCTACACCCAATCAGCGAGAGGTAACAAATGCAAAAGTATTTCCCATTCGCACTCACCTATTAACTCAGCTAGACGATCCGATAGAAATTATTAAACGTTATGTAGTTCCTCATGCTCAAAAAGGAGACATAGTTACCATAGGTGAAACACCCCTAGCCTTAATACAAGGCCGTTTTCGTCACCCCACAGATATTAAACCAGGATGGGTGGCCAAACGTATTTGTTACTTCTTTATGCCCACCTCAAGTTTAGCCACAGCTTGTGGGATGCAAACTCTAGTAGATATTGTTGGGCCAATAAGAGTATTAATAGCTTTTTTTGGAGGCTCCATTGCCAAAATATTAGGCCAACCAGGAATGTTCTACCAATTTGCTGGACAACAAGCCAGATTAATAGATGATGTGACTGGAACTTTACCTCCTTATGACCAATTTATAGTTTTAGGCCCAGAAAATACTCAGCAAGTAGTAGAACAAATACAACAAGCAACAGGTCTAGGTGCAGCAATAGTAGACGTGAACGACTTGAAAGCAGTGAAAATATTAGCAGCAACCTCTAATGTATCTCACTATTTACTAGAGGAAGCTTTGAGAAGTAATCCCGCAGGAAATGCTGATGAGCAAACTCCTCTAGTTTTGATTCGGCCATCGTCATCATGAGACAGAAAATTGATTGTAATGGTGGTTTATTATAATTACTTTAGTCAGGGGAACAGTATAAATATCTTCCTCCCTTGATAGGTCTTGTTTCTCCCCATCCATTTTAGATGTTGCCCTTAATTCCATTTGTCAAGTAATCAATTCAGTCAATCTTATCTGAGTCCAGTAAATAGGGGGATTTTAGGGGTATTTTGACTCGTCCCCAGAAGTTAAAGTTCTGGTTAGCTAAAAAGACGAGAAGCAGAGCAGCTTTAACTCTTTGCAAATCATTACTTGAGAATCCCTGGGGCTAAAACCGAAGGGAGAAGTCGCTTTGAGCGGAAAATTGGGTTGGGCAATCGAACCCAAGGCCTACTAGGGTTACTTTATCAGTTAGTTTTGTTAAATATCTAGAGAATGAGAGTGTCTGAACTATACTACAAAACAAGACCGTGATAAAAATGAAGCCCATAGATATATTTGTATTAGTCGCCGGAAGACATTCGGAGACAAAAAACGGACGTAGAGGGAAATCTTAGACTACCACCTAGATATTAGTACCCTGTGTTAGGGCAGCTTTGCCTAAGCAAAACGTCAACCCACCCAAGAGCTTAGGCTCAGTAGGAATCCCCAGACCTCTGGGCCGGGGATTATGTCAAGTAAGCATCCCAAAATCAAGAATACAAAATTATGAAACCTTTCATCCGCCAAAAGACAAGTCAGGTGGTCATCCGTCCTCTAGAGTATCGAGATCTAGAAGCTATTGAAAAGCTATGTCGGGAAACTCCAGAACCCCAAAATGGCCACCAAGGTGTGACTTTTAATCTCTCTTCCATTCATCTTAGTCATAAATTGCCAGAAATTAATCGTTGGTATTGGCCAATCAAGTTGTTAAGTCTTTTCCCTAATCCCTGCAAATATTTACTAACTTCTTATGTTGCAGAAGTAGATGGACAAGTCAAGGGGGCAATCCAAGTTTGTCCAAGTAATCGCACTCGCAGTAGTTGGCGGGTAGAAAGGGTATTTATCCAAGAACCAGGAAATACTAAAGGAATAGGTTCTCAACTGCTTCGATACTGCTTTGAAAAAATTTGGGAAGCACGGACATGGTGGTTGCAAGTTAATGTCAATGATAAAGACACAATGGCACTGTATCGCCAAAATGGTTTTCAGCCATTGGCTCAAATGACTTATTGGACAATTACTCCCCAACAATTACAAGATTTAGCCCTCTCACAGCCAAATTTGCCCAACTTACTAGCTGTTAGTAATGCTGATGCTCAGTTGCTCTATCAATTAGACACAGTATCAATGCCACCTTTGGTACGTCAAGTATTTGACCGCCATATTCAAGATTTTCAAACTAGCTTTGTTAATGGTTTGATTGAAGAAGTTAGGCAATGGCTTAGTCATACTGAGTTGGTAAGTGGTTATGTGTTTGAGTCTCAACGCAAGGCAGCAATAGGTTACTTCCAAATCAAATTATGCCGTGATGGCATACAACCACACATAGCTGAGTTAACTGTACATCCGGCTTATACTTGGTTATATCCAGAATTATTATCACAAATGGCAACATTGGCTCAAAGTTTTCCTAATCAATCTTTGCAACTTGCTTGTGCTGATTATCAACCAGAACGTGAAGCATATTTAGAACAAATAAAAGCCAAACAAATTGAACATACTTTGTTAATGTCTCGTTCTGTTTGGCATAAAACTCGGGAGTCTAGGTCAGTCATTTCCGATCTCCAACTTTCAGAAGTTCTGCAAAGTTGGCAGCCAGTTCGTAAACCAGTTCCTAGTCGTAGTTCTTGGTTGAAAATGATACGAAATAAAAAAGATATGCGTAGTAATTCCCAGAAAAATAATAACAATAATAATAGTAATAATAACCATCATTGGGAAGGCAAAAATCAAAAACTCAATTCTGCATCAGAATTTATGTCTTCTAGTTTAAAAGGTGCAGAGAATAATAATGATGAAAAAATCTAATAATTATGATTTTCCAGTGTGTAATTAAATAAAATTTTGAATATAAAAAGGAGTATAATTCCTAATGCCTCAAGCTCGGATTTCAGCTCTAGGTTTGGATGTAGGTAGAAAACGTATGGGGGTCGCCGGATGTGATGGTACTGGTTTAATTGCTACTGGTATTACGACTATCAGACGGACTTCATTTCAGCAGGATATAGCTCAATTGCAAACTATTGTCAAGGAACGTCAGGCACAACTTCTTGTAGTTGGTTTACCCTATTCTATGAATGGTTCTATAGGTTTCCAAGGTAGGGAAATACAAAGATATGCTCAAAGGTTGTCACAGACTCTCGAATTACCTGTAGAATACGTTGATGAACGTTTAACTTCGGTTCAAGCTGAGGAAATGCTGAAGGCTGCTAATATTTCTCCTTCTCAAAATAAGGATTTAATTGATAGAAAGGCCGCCGCATTGATTTTGCAGCAATGGCTTGATGAACGAAGAGAAAAAAGTACTCAGTTGACCGAAAAATTGGGTTTAAAGCCTCGCCCATAAGCGGGCGACTCTTTAGTTTGTTTTTTCCACAGTTTATGTTATTATGTTTTTTGTTTTGAAAGTAATTCAATGAGAGCCAGATTTAAGTACCTTATATATCCAAATATTGGGACAAAAACACCGATTAGCAAGGCGACCTAGGTTGTATCCCTGTTGTCTGGAATAATACTCTAGCTTGCTGTTAGGAAAAGTACAAAATGGGGAAAAGAAAACCGACTAATTCTGAACGACAAAAACAGTTTATTACTCGGGCTTTAAAGACTGAGGGCAGAGTTTGGCTATCGTAAGTTTCTACTACACCACTACAGCAATCTTTAAAAGATTTCAACCAGGGTTATCCAAACTTTTTTAAATCAACTTAAGGCAACAGAAAAGATAAACTGATAAGACCTCCTAAGTTTAAGAGTAGAAAGTCAAAGCCAACAGCAACAGCTAGATTTATAAAGGGTGAATTTAAAGTTGGCCAGCGCTTTATAGGCTAAAATAGGAAAGCTGAAAGTTTTGTGGTCAAGGAAACTAACTGCTATTCCATCATCAGTAACAGTCGTCAAAAATTCAGCTAATGCATATTTCCTAAGTTTTGTAGTAGAAGTTTTGCCTTAAATTGATAATTCAGTAGGTATAAATTTAGGACTTAAAACTTTTGCAACTGTAGGGACGTTCCCATTTTTGTTATGCAAAGTCTGTACAGGATAAAAAAAATTGATGCACCAAAACCACTAAAGAAATGAATGCCCGAAGTACCGAAAACTAAGTAAGTCATTATCTAAAAAAAACTAAGGGTTCTAAATGATATGAAAAAGCTAGATAGCAAACTGAAAGATACAAGGAGAGATTTTCTACATAAATTATCTACTGAAATATCTGTGAGAATCAAACAATTGTTTTAGAGGTTAGACAAGTTTCTGGAATGGTTAAGAATCGGAAATTATTGAGAGGTATTTTCTGAAGAACGGCACCAGAAAATTCAGGACATTTTTAGAATGGATTTGCAGAAAAATACGGTGACACTCTAAGAGTAATTAGCCGTTGGGAACCCACATCCCAAACTTGCTGTTGTTGTGGATTTAAAGGTGGAAAATTAGACTGATTAATTCGTAAGTGGGAATGTCGCACATTGTGCCGCTGAACATGGTCGCGTAGGGTCAGGTCGTTCTATCGCTTCGGAAAATGCAGCAAGAAATATATTTTAGTCGCGCTTGGGCATACCGAGACGAAAAAACGGACAGGTCGGCCAGCATAAGACTACTGGCAAAGTAACAGCAGGCTGTGAGATGTCAAGCCGCCGAGGGACTAAGGCTCGCTACGAAACCCAGTGCCTAACAGCCGGGGAGGATGTCAATAAATTAAGTTCAAAAATAGCAGGGAAAAGAAAAGATTTTCACTTTAAAATTGCTAATATATTCTGTTTAAAAATATGAAGTTATTGCTGAGGATAACTTAAACATAAAAGGATTAGCAGAAACCAAATTAAGCAAATTAATCTACAATACAAGGTTGGAGTCAATTCCTAACTACTCTAACTATCAAAGCCCTACCTTTAGGCTGTCCACAGGACTTAAATGCTGGGTAGAAAACGATAGACATAAATCCCAAAGGTACTAGTCAAGTTTGCTCAAATTATGGGTAAACAGTTCCTAAAGAATTATTAGAGAGAACCTACTTCCTATCCCCACTGTAAAATTGTGATGTGTTAAAATACGCAGCCAGAAATATTAAAAATAGGGCGGTGGGCATCCCATCCTTGAGGTACATCCTTGTCTGATGGAACAGCGGGACTCTTAAGCGAGAAGCCCAAACTATACCGCAAGGTTAGTGTGGGAGTATGTCACATGAACAAATAATTAAAATACCTAAAATGTTTTCATCCCCAGAATCACAAGAAAATGGACAATTTCAAGAAACCTATATTACCCTGACCGATGAGGCAGAGCGAATGCTATGTTGTACTATAGAGTACTCTATAGACTTAGATGGTAAAGAGTATCTAATGTTACTACCATTAGACTTACCTGTAGAAATATTTACTTGGGGTTCAGAAAATACAGAACAAGCAAGTATTCCTGTAGATAATGAATCAGAAATTGATAAAATTTTTGATACTGCTAAAGTTGTCCTCGAAGAACAAAACCTGATATTGCAAAGAACAGCAATAACGTTAACTGTTAGTGGGGAGTTACCAGAATGGGATGAAGATGAACTAGATGAAGTGGATGAAAATGATGAAGCAAGTGAATATTATGAGGAGTTGGCAACTTTTTTATATGAAGATCGCAAATACGCTGTATATACACCATTAGATCCATTTTTGATTCCAGCTCGTAAAGGTGATAATGGAAAATTGGAGTTACTTTCAGAAGAAGAGTTTAAGCAAATTCAGCCAATGGTTCAAACTATGCTAGAAAATCAATTATTTAATGATATGGAGTAAAGGATTTGTAGGTTTTAGAAATTAAGTCAAATATTTAGTACTTAATAATACTCTAAAATAGTCTAAGCCGGAATTTTTACGACAAACTTAAGCTCTCAGCAACTTTGTTGTCAAATGTTAACCAATCAAATGAAAAAAAGTATTGAACTTATTTCTCATCGTGCCCTGTTTTACTTGGCCATCCTACCTGTCAGCTGTGGTATTTTTGCTTGGCAGGGTTGGAGTTGGTGGAGTTGGGTAAGTAGACCAGCAGTTTCAGTAACATCATCTACTCAGTCTTCAAAAGCCAATGCTGTAACAATCAAAATTCCTGTAGGAACTTACGGTCAACAAATAGGTGAAGATTTGGAAGCTGCTGGTATAATTCGCTCCGCAACAGCTTGGCATTTATGGGTAAAATGGTTAAGTCTACAAGAACCGAATTTGGAGTTCAAAGCTGGGACTTATAATTTATCACCTACAGAACCATTAAGGGTGATCGTAGATAAAATTTTGCAAGGAGATGTAGTTAGACTCAGCTATGTCATTCGTGAAGGATGGTCAATTAAACAAATGGCTGAATATTTTGAATCTGAAGGTTTTTTTCCTGCTGCTGATTTTATTGCTGCTACAAAAAATATCCCCCATGATAAGTTTCCATGGTTACCAGATAATGTACCTCATTTAGAGGGTTATTTATTCCCAGATACTTATAAAATAGTACCGGAGAATACTACCCCGGAAGCGATTATTAATCAAATGCTAGGACAGTTTGAGCAAATAGCCTTGCCAGTATATCAGAAAAACCGGAACAATGCAACAAAATTGAATCTCCATGAGTGGGTAAGTTTGGCAAGTATTGTGGAAAAAGAAGCTGTAGTTGCCGAAGAACGTGGTTTAATTTCAGGGGTATTTAATAATCGTTTGGAAAAGGGTATGAGGTTAGCAGCGGATCCAACGGTAGAATATGGTCTTGGTATTCGTCAAACGAAGGATAAGCCTCTTACTTATAGTCAGGTTGAAACTCCTTCGCCTTATAATACTTATATGAATATTGGTTTACCACCAACTCCTATTGCTAGTCCAGGTAAGGCAAGTTTGGAAGCCACTCTATATCCAGAAAATACAGAATATTTGTATTTTATGGCTCGCTATGATGGCACTCATATTTTTAGTCGTACTGCTGTGGAACATGAGGCTGCTATTACAGAGGTAGAGAGAATGTTATCACCTCAGTAAATAGTATCCATTTCAGTTGTCATTGCTGGACTACTTGAGCAAATATTTGACATCCTCTCCGGCCTAAAGGCATGGGGAAACAACTGAGCAGTGGCCTCTCGGCGGGTTGACATCTCATAGGCTGCTGCTACTTTGGCAGTAGTCTCATGCTGGTAGACCTGTCCGTTTTTTGTCTCGGCTTACCCACCCGCGACTAATATGTTTCCTGTGAACTAAAAAGCAAGAAGGACATAACCTGTGGAAAAAAAATAAACTAAAAAGTCGCCCTAGAAGGGCGAGGCTTTAAACCTCATTTTTCGGTAATTTTGTTGGATTTTTTGTTTGCTGATCCTCGATAAAGTAAAATTTAGCGACTTGTTAATAAATACTTTTGTCTATTTACACTC
Source organism: Trichodesmium sp. MAG_R02 (assembly GCA_023356605.1). GTDB lineage: Bacteria > Cyanobacteriota > Cyanobacteriia > Cyanobacteriales > Microcoleaceae > Trichodesmium. The sequence goes on from JAKQYE010000008.1 coordinate 27,893, forward strand.
TGCTAATTTTTGACTTTATAATTTTTCGACTTAAAGTTATTGTTATAAATATTAATATTGATGTTATGTGTTTGGATAAACTTTTACAACCAGATTTAGTTCTGGGTGACTCAGTTTTAGGTATAACCTCAGAAATTCTCCAAAAATACCAAATTCAAGGTTTAGTGTTAGATGTGGATGAGACTCTTGTGCCAATTCACCATAGTCAAACTTCTCCTGATATAGTTGTGTGGGTAGAAAAAATTAAAAGTGTAGCAAGTTTATGGTTGGTTAGTAATAATATTAGTCAAGATAGAATAGGTCGAATTGGTGATTCACTTGATATACCTTATATCGCTGGTGCTGGGAAACCTTCTCGTCGTAAGTTAAAAAAAGCTGTTGATGAAATGAATTTGCCGGTAGAAAAAGTTGCTATGGTAGGCGATCGCTTGTTTACTGATATTTTAGCAGGAAATCGTTTAGGAATGTTTACTATTCTTGTAGATCCTATATCTAATAATGGTTTAGAATTTCCTATTGATAAAGTTCGTTCTTTTGAAGTATGGGTTTCTCAAATATTAGGGGCATCTTTGAATCTGACTAGTTACCAGTTGATTTCTGGCCAGAAAAAATGACTTTATGTAATCATTTACCATTCAACTATTAGCCATCAACTTCATTACTTTTAAAGATTTCCAAGAATTAAAGGTTATCTATGTAGAATTTAAACTAATCCTTGCTTAATTCCTGCTGGGAGCTTAGAACTAAACGCTAATGACTAAATGCTTATGATTTTATTAATAATTAAGTAAAGTATTGAAATTAGTTTATCCACTTATTAGAGCTTCTATTTTCTCAAACTAATTAAATTAATCAATCTTTAGTTCTTTACTTCTGCTATTTCTATCACTCGACTATTCCAGTCTTTAACTAATAAATTCAAGGGTTTTTCAGACCTAATTTTGTACTTAAGACCTCGTATTTGTACACGCATTAATATTTGTTCTAAACAGTCTTTATCGAAACAAACATGACGTTGGTGATTTTTGGTACCGAGACTAGCCCCACTAATAATGTGTATTTGAGTGTTTTTCATTAATTGATACCATAGACCATCTGAAGCTGCTGTTCCTTGGTTAGTAGTACTAAATCTGGTATAATCATTTGCTAGGTAGAGTGGATCTATACCTGTTGCTCCTAATGTTTGTTCATAATTATGGTAGTAATGTAAGGGTACTTCTGCTACTGGTAACTCTAGCATCCCTTCATATAATTGTTGGGCGATCGCCAAGTCGGAAACCATGATTGTATGAACTTTTGGAGCGCTAGTAAGAAACATCCACATGGCTACAGCATAAGCAGCTAATAGCATGACCATTATTCCCTGAGTAGAAAATAGACTATCAAGGGGCAATTCTGGTAAAAAAGCACTTATAGGTAACTGAGGAAGCAAAAAAGCCATAACATTTACTACTGACATCATTAAATCAGATATAAAGGATTATTATTAATTTATTTTTGTGGTTTGACCACAAAGTTTAGTTTAAGTCTAAGTCATAACTCGAAATTATACCATATCATAGTATACATAGCAGTGTTATTTGGGTTATGTAGAAAATATTTGGGAATCACGAACCTGTTTGAGATGGCGTAAAGTATATCCGTACACAAAAACTTTTTCATTAATATTTGTACCTGATATACCTACAATTTTGTGTCAGTAACGAGATTAATAGTTTGGCACCCCAAGCTACGAATAATGCTATTTACCTAGGGCTTGCTGATTAAATATCAAAGCATTGACTGGTTGAGCCTTTAGACTTTTTGGGGTCATGATTACTGCTAGTTTTTTGGTCCCCAGGGCTCACCCATGTTAGGTTCTTGGGCGCTCCCATGGCAGAGGGTAGGACAGGACAAATTATAGTTGTTCTGATTTAGATTGAGACAAGTATTTTATGCTATAACTGAGTTTTAACATAAAAAAGTGTTACATTCTTATTTTAAAAACTATAAATATATCCGACTACTTCCTCTCTAGATGTCCCTCACAGACCTAAATCTACTGCATCTAGCTTCCCTACCTGGGGTTGACTGAAATGTTTCACAAAAAGGTTGAAAGGATATCAAAGTGAACTATATTCAAGTATTTGTCTATGGTACTCTCAAACCAGGAGAAGTAAATTATCAGTTCTACTGTGCTGAATATGTTGTACAGTTTTTTCCCGCGGTGGCTAAAGGTCTTTTGTATAAACTACCTGTTGGTTATCCGGCAATGACTAAGGGAAACAGCAATGTATATGGATTTGTCTTATCATTCCAAAGTCCGAAGGTTTTGTCAAAATTGGATAAGTTAGAAGATTATTGTCAAGAGCGTGCTCCAGAGGAAAACGAATATCAAAGACAAATTATTGACACATTTAGCTCTGATGGAAAATATTTAGCCAGAGTTTGGAGTTATCTAATGTCACCAGAAAAGGAAGAGTTACTTAACGCTCAAATATTGCCTGGTGGGTTTTGGACCGGTAAAACCTAAAGTAATATAATAATTCGATAACTACCTAAAACTAACAGAAGGCCAGCACTATAATTTTAATTTAGTGCTTGGATTAATGATGGGTATATATAGTCATTTCAAAAAGAGATGGAAAACTTTTTCTGCTGAAAGTCAGTTATAGCAAGAAATACTTGTCTCAATTCTTTATTAAAATAACTATAATTGTAGTTCGATGCCACAATCATATACAAATATTTGTAGTTGACCAGGTTGATATTGCAGGTTAAATTGTTTACCTTAGTAAATCTAGTTAAGAAATTAGTTGTATTTTGTTAGTAATTGAAGCCTAGTTAAAAGGTACCTAAAATCCATACAAAGTTTTAGATAAAACGATTCCCTTGGTCAACTCATTAGAAATAGTTGTTAGCCCTATTGGATGGATAATAAAAACGTCAAGCGGAAAGATTTACAGAAACTTTGTGCTGTTAATTTTTTCTAGTTTTAATGGGTACTTGGGGAATTTGTAGTAACGGTTCATTCACAGTTAACATAACATTATCTGGGTTAACTATTTCCATAACAGGTTCATTTAAAGCAATTTGTATAGTTTCAGAATCAGATACCTCCGCCTGGTTAACTAGAGGAGAAGGAGCAGTAGAAATAAATCCTGATATAGCTGCTATAAGACCAGCAACTGCACTACCCACTAAAACAAAATTTCGTCTCGATCTACGGTCAATTTTCTTAAGTACTTGTTCGATAGTTTTGTCCACCGGTTCTAGTGTTGGAGCTATTGGCATTCTTTTAAACTCAGAACGTAGTTGTAGTAGTCTCTGATAAACATGTTTAGCAACTGGATCTGTCTCAAGTATTGCTTCTACTTCTTTATGTTCTGATGGTTTTAGCTCACCATCAAGGTATGCACTTATTAATTCAAATCTTTCTTGTTTCATAGTTTTTTTCATTTTCTGTAGATGATTATCACCATTGATCACAATAATAAATTTATAAATTTTTTACTCATGCTTATAAAATATGAAGTTGGGATTGATTTTTTGATCAATATTTTCTTTCATAGGATTAATATTTGGCTATATATTAAAATGTTATTAATTTTTTCAGGTTGATTTTTTAGTAATTTTCAATAGAATGAAAGAACTTAATTTAGCCTATTAAAATCATCAAATATCTAAATATTTTTGGAGCTGCAATTGTAATCTTTGTCTGGCTCTAGCAATTCTTGATTTAACAGTTCCTAGAGAAACTTGTGTAATTTCTGCAATTTCTTCGTATGATAAACCCTCAATTTCTCTCAAGATAATAGTTACTCTGAAGCCTTCAGGTAATTGAGCGATCGCATCCCTAAGATGATCATAAAACTCTTGTGTAGTTAATTTTTCTTCTGGCCCAGGGGTATCTGAGGCAATTTCCCAATCCATTGTACCATCATCTAAGGCCAAAGGGGCATCTAACGATAGAGGTGGGATAACTCGTTTTCGTTTCCGTAACTCGTCGTAAAATAGGTTAGTTGTTATCCGGCTAAGCCAGCTCTTAAATTTTGCTGGTTCTTGTAGACCTTTGATATTGCGGTATACACGAATCCAAACCTCTTGGGCTAAATCCGACCTATCTTGCCATTCGGGGGCCAAGTGATACAAAATTTTATCTACATGGAGTTGGTATCGATGCAGAAGTTCTGCAAATGTTGTACGGTCTGGGCAACTACCTTGTTGGCAGCGCAGTATTAGATCGTAGTCAGAGAGTTTTTCTGGTGGCAATTCCACTTGCGAAAGGGTTTGTTCTACCTTAGACCACGGTACAAATATATATTGACTCATTGGCGGAATTGGCTCAATAATTTTATTTTCCTATTTCACTACAACCCACATTCCCCAGGTCAACTTGTAATATTAAAAGAACTATAAACATCCGTGGTTTGTTAGGTATTTATAGTATAAATATGGTTTCTCATTGGTCAAGTTCTCAGGAAAATATTAAGCATAAATACTTACTTAAATATTTCCTCCTAGATTTTCTCACTTATGTACAGCAAAATGGCTATTAACCATTACAAATACTGCCTCCTTTTCTATATAAAAGTTCTGTGGCAGGGAATGTGGGCTATATAGAATGAGTCATCATATATAGACAGACGTGAAATATTCTATAGAGTTCCCAACTTCTTCTCACTTTCCATTTCACAAGCTCCAATACTTACCCAACTACTTGATCCATCTACCCAATGTTCTTTTTTCCAGATGGGGGCTGTATGCTTTAAAGTATCAATAGTATAACGACAAGCTTCAAATGCTTCTGAGCGATGGGGGCAACCAATGGCCACTAATACGCTGATTTCACCAATGTTTAAACGTCCCACCCGATGATGTATTACTACTGTATTAACTTCTGGCCATTGACCGCGAATTTCTGTGGAAATTTCCTCGAAAACTTTAATGGCCATAGGTTGATAGGATTGATATTCTAGAGCAATCACAGATTTACCGTCTGTTTGATTGCGAACCGTTCCGCTCATTACTACTACAGCACCATTGGTAGGGTGATCTGCTAAAGCGTAGATTTCTGCAATAGACAAAGGAGCTATAGTAATAGAAAAGTTATCCTGTTCTGGTTTTGATTTTTTAGATAAAGGTACTGTAAAATTAGAGTTCATAGTATTAGAAATAATTGTTTTTTCAGTAATATCAAAAATACGATAATTATAGCAAAATTATTATTTTATCTGAGGATAATCAGAGAATATGATTATATACAAGTTATTTCATGTAAGTGGGCTACAGTGATTATAGTTTATTGTTAAAAACAAGAATTTATCTCAAAAATACAGTTTATTTCGGTAAGTTATATCAGTAATTAACATAAAAAGAATAACCTTCTTTCTAATTTTATCCTAGTTAATTTTAATTGTTCTTATGTTGTCAGGATTTACTGCTCAGTTTTGCTTCCTCCTAAAAGATATAGTAAAGCCATTCTTACAGCAATACCACTGGTGACTTGTTGAGAAATTAGACTTAACTGTGGGTCGTCCATTAAGTCAGAACTAATTTCTACTCCTCGGTTGACAGGTCCGGGGTGTAATATTTTGACTCCTGGTTGACAAAGTTTAAGGCGATCGCGTGTAATGCCAAATAGTTGATGATATTCCCGTAAACTTGGCAGTAAATGTTGACTCATTCTTTCTTTTTGCAGACGTAAAGTCATGACAAAATCAGCTTTTTCTAAGGCAGGTTCGATATCCCAATGTAGAAATAATTTATTAGGTCTTAGTTTTCCAAATTCGGCAAAATATTTAGGTAGTAAAGTGGGGGTTCCTGCTAAATGTAGTTCTGCACCAGAAGCTGTTAAACTCCAAATATTAGATCGTGCTACTCTAGAGTGAAGAATATCTCCTACAATGGCAATTTTTTTGGTTTCTAAAAGTTCTATTCTGGGTTCAGTTGAATTTAATAACTTACAAATAGTAAATAAGTCAAGTAAAGCTTGAGAAGGATGTTCGTGTTGACCGTCTCCAGCATTAAGAACTCGAACTCGATGACCGTTTTGCTCCATTGCAGAGGCTATCGCTGCTGGAACTCCTGCATTTCGATGTCGGATGACCATCATATCTGTTCCCATTGCTAGATAGGTCATTGCTGTATCGAAAATAGTTTCTCCTTTGGTAAGAGAGGAGGTTCCTGGAGCAAAATTTAGGGTATCTGCAGATAAGCGTTTGGCAGCTAATTCAAAACTATTACGGGTGCGTGTTGAGGGTTCAAAGAATAAATTTGCTACTACTTGACCTTGTAATGCAGGTACTTTTTTCATTCGGCGACCCAGAACTTCTTGAAAACTGTTTGCTGTTCGTAGTATGATATTATATTCAGTGGGTGTAAATTCTACTAGAGAGAGGATATGACGACGAGTCCAGAGGTTTGTAGACATTTTTCGTGAAATGATTATCAGTGAATTAATTGGCTTTTATCAATAGCAGTATGATATCAAGAGTTACGGATAACCATTCTATATGATGGGAGGGGTTAACGGCCGTTAACCCCTACAAATGTTATATAACTTCATATGGGTGGGTAAATTCTGATATGAATCTCTAGACAATACTTTCCATATTCTTATTATTTTTCTTTGCAGCTTTTCTCAAAAGAATTAGAGGACTGGGTTTTTCAAATATATGTTTGCCTACTATAGCAACCTCTTTCGATCCTAAAATAGCTATACCCTTAGTTATATTGTAACTTTCTTTTCAAGTAACCTCCTGGTGATGACACAAGCTAGAAGGTTTAAATATACACTTAGTAATTTTCGGAATTTATTAACTGGACTTTTAGATTTTTCACGCCGAAAATTGCTCCAAAGCCAGTATTAGCAAGGAACATACCTAAAAAAACTAAAAATAGCTAAAACCTAGGTATATCAAGAAAACGGTTAATCAAATGTAAAAGCATTGCTGTATAAGCTTTTGGCTTAGTTTTTAACCTATTTTTGACCTAAGTCCAGTTAATTTAAACAGAACTATTCTTGTTTCCCAGAAGATATAGTTATTTAAAATAAGAATAAAAAACTTTTTCTGCTGAAACTCAGTTATAGCAATAAATACTTGTCTCAATCTAAATTAAAATGACTATAAAATTATTTTGAGCGTTATGATAACCACCGAATAAGATGGAGTTTTCTGAGTAATCGAGGGAAGAAATTGCTCCTGTAGGGGCGAATAGCTCTCATAACTGCTAACGAAACACTAATGTCTTATGTTGTATTATTGCGATATACGCATTAGTAGAGAAGGAATACTCAAAACACCCAATAGAAATAGACCAAAAATTGAACCAGGTTCGGGAACTTTCTCTGGAGGTAGTTCTGGGTTTTTGATATCTGTGAGTTGACTACCTAGATCGAAACTGGTACCAATATGTGCAATAGGAGAAATAAGGGACTGAGTAGTTGACCAGACACTTTCCCCGACTTCTTTTCCTAACTGCCGACCATTTATATCCCCATCATCAAAATGAATACCACCGTAAAGACGAGAAATACCAGCTTGGTCTGCAGCTTCGCTAAAAGTTGCCCACTCTAAAACCACAGGTGCTTCCGGTGTCTCCCCTGGTTCAAAACGAGACTCTCCTGCTGCAAAACTTACAGCAGCACCAAAATTATCACTACCAGTAAATTGTTCTAAAATTTCTGCAGCCGCGGCACTGTAGGTACTATGACCAGATACATATTCTGCAAAGGGAGGTGAGGGGTCACTACCAGGGGTTTGATAGGTAAGAAAATCACTAGCCAAAATAGTTTGAGTTCCTTGTCCCGGACCTGCCCAAGCATCAATGGCAAAACTACCAAGCTCTGGATTAAATTCTCCAATTAAACCCAGTTTTCCTAATTCCCGTATTGTTCGCACAGGTCGAGCATAATCATAAAAAGTTTTAGCATCCCAGGCAGCAATACCAGCATCAAATAGTGCATTACCCAAGTTAAAGAATAGTTTCACATCCTGGTCTAAGGTATGATTATCCCTAGCAGAAACAAATTGTCCGAAAGTCATCCAAGTTCCAGGAGGAAAAGATGTACCATCTTGATCTTCCCAAAATTCGGCAATTAATTTTTCTTGATCTGTGAGGTTAGCACTGATATCAATCACTCTTTGGGTTTGTGCGATGAATTCAGGGTTGATAATAGTACCTATAATGTCTGGAGTAATATCAACCACAGACTTGTCTGGGAGAGTAATTTTCCGTCCTTCTAAGTCTACTTCACCATCAACAACTAAAAATGATTCTGGTGCTTCTGGTCGTATTTCTTCGAGGGATGTGAGACTAAAGGGTGTAATTTCTCCCCAGTGAGGTGTTAAGAATGTTTGTATTCTTTGTTGTTCACCTGTTTGAGCATCAATAGGCACTATTTCGGGAGTCCAAAACTGAATGTTAGTAGTTTCTCCAGGGGGGTTAATAGGTTGATAACTGCTAATATCAGAATAAGGAGTACCATCACCGTTAGGATGACTTCCTAGTTGGTTAGAACCGTCCTTACGACGGAATGTTAATAGAGTTTCGGCAGAGACATTACCGATACCAGCAGGAGTAGTAGTGTCTGTGGTTGTATTGTCGGGGTTAAATCCTAACTCCACCATTAAGTTATCAAAAATTTCTACTTGAGTGGGAAATAGTTCAGTGAGTACCCGATAAGCCGCAAAACTCATTGCTTCTGTTTTGTTTGCATCGGTGTTTTCTGAGTGAGGACGTTGGAGTTTGTCTTCTAGCTGAGTTGATATAGCTAATGGATCGTATGCACTCCAAGCATCATAAATAGCTGTGTGTAGGATGCCGTAAGCACGGGAGGCAACAGTTGGACCAGGAGCAGTATTGATAACTGCTTGTTGTACCACTCGATCCCAGAGTACGGAAACGTTTGGTGAAGCATCTTCTACTGTGACAAGTTGAGTTTCAGAATCTATGGTAAGATTAATGTTGTTGTTAGTATTGTTGAGTATTTGCTGAATTTGTCTGTTAGAGTTATTCATTTTTTTCCTCAGGAATAAGAATTAAATAAAATCGATAATTTATAACACTTGTGATTGAGTAGTATAATTCCATACCCATTTGCTATTCTTGCAAGGATCTGTACTTTTGGCATAGGAGTCAGGAGTCAGGAGATTCAGAATATAAAATAGGGGAAAAAGGTAGAAAAATACTCCCATTTCCCTATCTCCTTATCTTTAACTATATAAATAGACATCTCCAATAATCAAAAATAAAATCAATATTATCTCCATTAGCAGATTAGATGCAGGGACAAAAAAGGTAAAAGTTTGAGAACTTTTTGTGGAGATATATAATAAGACACCATCATTGCCTCTTTAAATCTCTTCAATGTTAATCTCTTCAATGTTATTGTGGATTGTAAGGCACAAACATAAAAAAAAATTGTCGAAAATCGACAACATGAATTTAAAAATCGAAAACTAGTCATAGTAATACATTCAGCATAAATTAAGTTACAATTGACAAAAGTATTTTTAAACCTTGTCGGTTTTCGGCAACATTAATTATCAGGATAGTGTCATAATGGTTAATGTTTATCTCTTAACAAGAGTAGGAGTACGGAAAGTTCAGCAGAAGTTTTATCCATACAACCTTACTAAAATTGGCGAAGAAGCTGATTTACATCGGACTACTGTAGCAAAAATTATTGATGGAAATGAAGGAGTTAGCCTGAGAAGTATTGAAAGATTTTCAGAAAATCTTAATTTAGATTTAAAAGAAGATATTGACTATCAGCTATTTCAAAATAATAAAAACCATGTAACTAAAAAGACTAATCATTCACAAAATCATGAGGTACAAAAATATGTCGAACGCCCATTAATCGAACAACAAGTTTACAAAAGTATGTTATTTAATGGCTGTATCCTTAGAATTAGAGCTCCGAAAAAAATGGGAAAAACAATATTAATTAATCGGGTATTAGAGCAATTAAAAGCAAATCAAAATTACCGGACTGTATCTATTAGTTTTCAGGAAGCAGACAATAGCCATTTATCCAAATTGAGCGAATTATTGCGTTGGCTATATACCAATGTCAGCAATAAACTAAATCCTAGGGATAAATTAGAATTACCTCATAAATTAAATGAGTGGGATAATTTAACTAACAATTTAGGCAGTAAAGTGACTTGTACTCACTACTTTGAAAAGTATTTATTGCATAAATTAAACAGCCCATTGGTTCTATCTTTAGATAATTTAGAGTTGCTTTTTATCAACGAAAATATTTGTCAAGATTTCCTAGGGATGCTCCGTTCCTGGAATGATAGAGCCAGTCGAAACTACCTCTGGCAAAAATTACGATTAGTGATTTCTTATGCTCCGAATACTGATATTAAAATCAATCCTAATCAATCCCCTCTTAATATTGGTACAGTTATTGAATTGCCAGAATTTACCCCTGAACAAGTACAACAATTCGCTGAAATTTATCAGCTTAATTGGGATGTTTTTCAGATTAGGGAACTAATGAATATGGTAGGAGGTCATCCTTATTTAATAGAGCTAACTATTCATGCTATTAAAACTTGCAATAACATGACACTAAAAAAAGTTATAGAAACTGCTCCTAAAAAAGATACTATTTATTATAGTCCTCATTTACAAGAATATTTGGCAATTTTAAAACAGCATTCAAATTTAGCTAAAGTTGTTCTGAAAATAATTAAAGGTGAAAATCTAGGAAATATGGAAAATTATGCTATTAAAACACTTGATAATTTGGGACTAGTCAAATGTCAAGATGGCAAAATATTGGTTAGATGTGAACTTTATCGTTTATATTTTGAAAGTCATTTAGGAGATGTAAAATGAATATAAATCCTGAATTAAATTTTAATTATAGGGTAGGAGGCTGTCTAGATTTAGCTTCTTCTAATTATATAGTGCGACAGGCAGATACAGAGATTTATAATGGTCTGAAAAAAGGAGAGTATTGTTATGTTTTTAATCCTCGGCAAACAGGTAAGTCTAGTTTGCGAATCAGGGTGGCAGACCAACTACAAAAAGAAGATATTGCCTGTGTGGAAATAGATTTAATGGCAATTGTTAGTGAAGAAAGTAATGTCGGACAAATTTATGCTGGTATTGCACAAGAAATAGCTAGTAGTTGACAATTGGAAGTTAACTGTTTAAGTTGGTGGTTGGAACGAGAAACTCTAGAACCAAGAGAACGTTTGATTGAATTTATAGACCAGGTAGTTTTAACTGAAATTGAGAAAAATATTGTAATTTTTATTGATGAGGTAGATTGTTTACAAATATCAGATTTATCTCTAGAAGTTTTTCTGACTTTGATTCAATCTTTTAAGCAAAAACGAGAAAATAATCCGGCATATAAAGGTTTAACTTTTGTTTTATTGGGCGTGGTAAATGTTTCAGATTTTCCCCACACTATTATTGGCAATAGTATTGAATTAGGAGGTTTAGAATTTTCAGCAGCATTACCATTAGCAGAAGGATTTTTAGAAAAAGTAGATCGTGCTCAAGAAGTTCTCAAAGAAATAATTTATTGGACTGAAGGACAACCTTTTTTAACGCAAAAATTATGTCAATTAGTTTTAAAATCATCTACAATTCCCACAGGTTCAGAAAAACAGGAGGTGGAAAAGCTGGTACTGTAAAATATTATTGAAAATTGGGAATATAAAGATGAACCACAACATTTACAGATAATTCGTAATCGCCTCTTCACCAGTAAATATTCTACCTATAAATTATTAAAGTTGTATCATAAAATTTTGCGAAAGGGCAAAATAAACCCTGAAAATAATCCTCTACAAACAGAATTACAGTTAGCAGGTATAGTTAGGAAAGAACAAGAAAAATTGAAAGTTTATAATCCTATTTATGCTCAAGTTTTTAACCAAGATTGGGTAGACAAAGTATTAGTAGAAAAATATCCAACCGGAATTAAAGACCATATTCGGTGGGTGAGTTTGTTGTTACTATCTTTGGGGAGTTTTCGGTTACTATTTCCTAAACTTTATGTACAGCTAAACGACTGTGGAATAGATAACTATTTAGCTAAAAAATATCAACTTGCTCGGTTTTATTTCCAATGTGCTTTACTGTTAAAACCTAATTCTAAAAAAGCACATTATAATCTTGGTGCAACTTATGAAAAATTGCAACAAGTTGAGAAAGCATGGAGTGAGTATTATATTGCCGGCGGAGTTTCGCAAGCTTACAACAACCTAGCTCGACTTTATATCAAAGATGAGCAATACTCGAAAGCTATTGGTTTACTCGAAAAAGCTTTCCAAAAACCAAAAGCTGAAACCGATCCAGTCCTGCGCTATGCTTTGCTGAAAAATATGGGTTGGGTATTGTTAGAACAACAGCGTTATTCAGAAGCAGAAACTTATTTGCGCGAAGCTATTGAGTTGATGAATACAAGGGCGATCGCTTACAAGCTACTGGCACGGTTATTAGAAGCTAAGGGAGACCGGGAAGCAGCGCGAGATATGTGGCAAAAATTTCGGCAGTACGCTTTGAATGAGTCACCACAAGAATATGAGTATTAGGTATGGGAGATGTAAATGATAACACTCACACAGTTTATCCCCCTTCCGTCCCCTTTTAAAAGGGCTAGGGAAGAGCACAAAAGGAGATTAAACACAATACTATTAATATTATACTACAGGACTTACGGACCAAGCGCTATATCTAGTATGGGTTAACGGCCGTTAACCCCCACAGATGGTGTAGCTTTTCATTATTAGTGGGTAAGTCCTGATACTATTAATTTGGAATAACAGTTTCTCCAGGTTCTTTATCTGGGTCTTCCTCTTGTTGTATACTCAATAGTAAATTTTCAGAGTATGGGATATCCATAAAAGTGAAAGTTGTTGCTGTGGATGGGGAGGCGATCGCTATCAAAGTCATAATATTGGCCAAGAAAACAATTCTGTTGAAAAAAGATAACATTTAGAGCACTCCTATATATAGCCTGGTTTTTTGAGTTTCTATAAGTTCTTTTGTCTTGAGTCGGAAAATTTATGCACTTGTTGAGTGAAAGAATAGAAAACAATATATTTCTCAGGACTTACCCACGGGCACGTCCTCAATGTGAGGGCGAATGCCAGCAAGCTCCTACATAAGTTGGACCTAAGTGAATTTGGAGGTTCGTAAGTCCTGTTTCTATTAATTTGGGGGAACAGTTTCTCCAGGTTCTTCATCTGGGTCTTCTTCTTGTTGTATACTCAATAGTAAATTTTCAGAGTATGGGATATCTGTAAAAGTGAAAGTTGTTGCTGTGGATGGGGAGGCGATCGCTATCAAAGTCATAATATTGGCCAAGAAAACAATTCTGTTGAAAAAAGATAACATTTGGAGCACTCCTATATATAGCCTGGTTTTTTGAGTTTCTATAAGTTCTTTTGTCTTGAGTCGGAAAATTTATGCACTTGTTGAGTGAAAGAATAGAAAACAATATATTTCTCAGGACTTACCCACGGGCACGTCCTCAATGTGAGGGCGAATGCCAGCAAGCTCCTACATAAGTTGGACCTAAGTGAATTTGGAGGTTCGTAAGTCCTGTTTCTATTAATTTGGGGGAACAGTTTCTCCAGGTTCTTCATCTGGGTCTTCTTCTTGTTGTATACTCAATAGTAAATTTTCAGAGTATGGGATATCTGTAAAAGTGAAAGTTGTTGCTGTGGATGGGGAGGCGATCGCTATCAAAGTCATAATATTGGCCAAGAAAACAATTCTGTTGAAAAAAGATAACATTTAGAGCACTCCTATATATAGTCTATAGTCTGGTTTTTCGAGTTTCTGTAAGTTCTTTTGTATTGAGTTGGAAAATTTATGCACTTTTTGAGTGAAAGAACAGAAAACAATATATTTCTCAGGACTTACCCACGCCTCGTAGATAAGACCCCATCTGCAAAGGGCGAATGCCAGCAAGCCCCTATATAGGTTGGAGCTAGGTGAAGCCTGGGTAAGTCCTATTTCTATTAGTTTGGAACAACAGTTTTTCCAGGTTCTTCATCTGGGTTTTCCTCTTGTTACTGACTTAATGTTGTATCGGTGTAAAATTGAAAGTTGTTGCTGTGGATGGGGAAGTGATCAAAAAGTTTTTGTTTGTAGTTGGGCAACAGCCCTATCTATCTTATTGCTCAAGCCCTATTACGAGATTTAACTAGGACTATTCAACCGGACATAATATTACAGGACTTACCTATGCAGATGAAAATATACACCATCTGTAGGGGTTAACGGCCGTTAACCCCCTACTAGATATAGCGCTTGGTGCGTAAGTCCTGTATTAATAATTCATAGTTGATAGTTGATAGCTAACGGCTATTTGCACAACACTACCCAGGAAATACTTACCTAAATAACTGCATAATTTAAAAAACTGCAGACAAGAAGATCAATAAAAGAGATGAAAGTCAAACTTTCTCAAGAATCACATCTATAGGTTAAAATATGAATATTAACAGAGAGATCACAGAAAAATTTTCAACTTTTTTCAATGTAGAAGAACGGCCAGGTACTCTGAAAATCAAGAATCTGCAAACCATGCTTAAATTAGCTAATAATTTTCATACTATATTTCAATCTTGTCCTGATGGAAAAGCAGAATACTTTGCCCAAAGTTTTGTCAAAAAACTGCAAACAAATAATCATACTAAGTTAGATGAAGAACACTTATCAGCATATTTAGAAGAAGCATGTTTTAAGCTAGCAATAAAAGAATTGTATCAACAACTAAGACCACTAAACTATAAACCATTAGATTGTTTTCAAGAGGCGAGAATAGTTGCATCTCAACCAATTAACATCTATAAAACATATAACTTTATTGAAAGTAATCCGATAACCTGGGGAACACTACAAATAAAACGGAAAGTCAAACAAATAGCTTATTTAGGGAAAGAGTTTTGTAAATATCACACTTGGTCTGCACCTAAATATTTGAGTGAAAAGATATTGATAGAAGCTCTACACAATAAGTTAGCAATTAAGACAAAAAAAGAAACTGAAAGTTATGTTTTAGCAGTCAAATCTTACAAAGAAATTTATCGCAGTAGCCTACCTAAAAAAATTGAAGGAAAGTTACCAGAACCCAGTCAAGCACAGTGGGAAGAAATTAAAAAATACTATAATTTACGATGTGCTGAATATAACAAAAAACTTTCAGAGGATGAAAGCGATCGCCTAGAAATAATAACTAATTTTCAGGTAATCAAAGAAAAAATTCAGACTTGCGTCAAAGTAGCAAGGAATTATATTTGTAGTGTTGAAAATATTCAGGTAGTTTACCCGGAAATTATTGCAGGCAAGGAACATGAAGTTATTGCAGTTAATCATCAAGAGAAAGAAATAGAGACTGAACAAAAACAGCAAATAGTTTCAATTTGTTTGGATGAATTTGACAAACTCCCACCAGAATCTCAGAAACTAATGCAGTTATTTTATGGTTTAGAAATATCACAAACTGATATGAAGGAAATCTTTAACTTACAGCAATATCAAATATCTCGAAAAATCAAACGTAGCGAAAAACAAATATTAACAGGTTTGGTCAATTGGAGTAAAGTAAATTTAGAAATTATTCCCAACGAAGGAATTATAAAAGAAAAAAATCAACCTTTAAAAGACTGGTTAAGATACTATTTTAAAAAGCAGTTTCAGGAAGCCTTACAGGAAAATTTATTGGAACAGCAAAAGGAAAAAATCCCGATGCTACGATTATATTATGGTGAAGGTTCAAAACTGGATGATGTGGCAAAAAAATTGAATACTTCTTCTCACATAATTACTGATAAAATAAAAAAAGTCAAAGAAAACCTAGAAAGATTTTTGCGGGAATGGGTAAGAAAAAAAATGGATATTGATTTACCAAATTCTGCCAACAAAAGAATTGTTAGCTTTGTAGAAGAATGGTTGAAAGATGCACCTTATGCAATGTGGAATTAAAAAAAATGTTACAGAAAGAGGAATTAGTCTCCAAGAATAATTAAAAGTTATGAAGAAAAAGGTAATCAGCTAATCTTAGTAGTTACTTTAATATTTAAAACCTAAAAGCTGAATGCTTACAAAAAAAACTGATAGCTGACTGCTAATAGCTATATCAAAGAGGAAGAACTAAAAATGTCACTAACAATAGATGAATTAACAATAGTATATCCAGACCAATTAATATTAGAATTTTCTCCAGAAGAAACTGAACAACTCTGGCAAGAATTACCAAACTATTCCAATAATGCAGCGCAGTGGAATGCTTTTTTAAATCATCTCTGTTTAAATCTGATGATGAAATATTTAACAGAAGATGAACCACCAGAAACAACACCACAAATATCACCTAACTTAGAAAACTTAAATCAAATTTGGGAAGTGGTAAATGGCAGTGCTATTTCTATCGGAAAAACTCGAATTATTCTCATTCCAACTGAAGAAATAGATACAGAAACATTTGCCATTCCTCAAGAGTGGGTAGACCTACCAAGTTGGGTGGGTGACTATTATTTAACTGCACTGGTAGAACCAGAAGAATATCGGATGAGAATTTGGGGTTATATCAGTTATCAAAACCTGAAAAATAAAGCCAACTATAACGAATTCGATCGCGTCTATTATTTAGGACAAGAATTTATAACAGAAGACTTAAACGTGATGTGGGTAGCACAGGAAGTTTGTCCAGCCCCGAAACCAGAAGTGGAAGTTGTAGGCAGTTTATCTGGAGATGAAGCGACTGCTTTGGTAAAAGAGTTAGGACGACCTTCTTCTTATTCTCCTCGGTTACAGGTAGAGTTTGAAAGATGGGGAGCATTGTTAGAAAATCAGAATTTATTGCAAATTTTGTATGAGGAAAGGTTAGGGAGCGATCGCCAAACTTCCACAAATTTATGGCAATGGTTGGATGGAATATTTGAAAC
The DNA here is from genome assembly GCA_023356605.1 of Trichodesmium sp. MAG_R02. GTDB lineage: Bacteria > Cyanobacteriota > Cyanobacteriia > Cyanobacteriales > Microcoleaceae > Trichodesmium. Next base: position 44,809 of record JAKQYE010000008.1, read on the forward strand.
TGGCTGGCAACCTGTTGAGGAAATTTTAAATTTTGAACAACTCGAAATTTCTTCGAGTTATCGCGATAGTAAAAATATTTCTTTCCATTCAGTTAGAATATCCCGGGGTAAAAAGATAGATCTAGGAATGGGGCTTGTTGAAGAGTCGGTTGCTTTAGTTGTGAGTTGGTTATCAGAAACTTCAGAAACTGAGTCAGACAATATCAGAATTCGACTATATCCGATAGGGGGAAAAACTTATTTATCACCGGGAGTTAAGTTAATAGTTATGGATGAAAGTGGGGAGGAATTAATGGATGTAGAATCTCGCGATGGGGATAATTTTATTCAGTTCAAATTATATGCTGAAAGAGGAGAAAAGTTTAGTATTGCAGTGGCTTTAAGAGAGGCAAGAATTACTGAAGAATTTTATTTGGAATAGTAGGGGCTTTTCATATTGCAGAGCCAAACCATCCTTTGTCCCTACTAAATTTTTGACAACCCTACAGAAACTTAAAAAAATTACATTTATACCCAAAAAATCAGAGGAAATTATCTAGCTAGTACAGTGGGGAAATGTAACCACATTAGCGTTACATAATTTAGATATAAATTATAAATATTTCCCCAAATATTGCTTTCGTTCCTATTGATTATACGGACATTACATTCCTAGTCTTTACTACTTCCTATTCCCTAAAATTATGGAAAACTATCGTCGAAGAAATCTTAGAGGTCGTTCTTTTAAAAATCAAGACCTATCCCATGAAGATTTTTCTTACTCAGATATTAGAGGTACAAATTTCACAAATGCTAATCTCACAGGTACTAACTTCAGCTATGCTTTAGCAGGATTAACAAAAATTAGAAAAACCATACTCTCTATTTTAATTTCTTTCCTTTCAATAAATGCAGCGATCGCCACATTTGTAGCAGTTTATATTCCCCTCAAATTTGTTATTCCTAAAATTACTAATCCTATTCCCATTCACATCGGTTTATTTATTTTTTTACTCCTTGAACTTACAAACATTAGCTTACTATTAATCACAATTCAGCAAGGCATCAAAAAAGCTTTAGCATATCTCTTCTCTGTCATTCCCCTAATGATGTTTATCATTCCCGGACTAACAATTTTTGCCATGAGTGAGAAAAATCTCTCAAAATTGTTTAAATTTTTAAGAATTAATCAACCGCCCTCCCCAGAAATTATTGAACTTTCCCACCAATTAAAAACTTTCAGAAGTGGCCATCTTATTCAAGGGGTAACTAACCTATTGACTGACGCTCAATCTGTCAATATAGTCCTCAGTATAATTGTCAGTATAATTATTTCTGCTGCGGCAATATTAGTATTAATTACAACTCTGAGTCTGGCAGTAGTTTTAGCTGAAATAAAATCTGAAAAACACCATAAAAATTCAGTCATAAGTTGGTCGATAATTTTCACAATTATTATCACTGGAAGTACTGTGAAAAATATAGATGATTCCTATGGAAAATTTATATTTAGCTGGGAACCTTCAAAGGGAGTTTTTTTAGGTATTGGCACTTATGTAATAGCAATGATTATATCTATATTATTAATCTCAATAGCTAGTTATCTTGCCCAAAAAATTTTAGCAGAAGACAAAAATAATCTAACTATTCGCCGACTTGCCATTGCTATTGGAGCCATAGGAGGAACGAGTTTTAAAAATGCTAACCTGACCAATGCTAACTTCAGTAATGCCTGCCTAAAAAGTACAGATTTTAGATTAGCTAATGTAACTCATGTTCTCTGGCGCCAAGCTGAATATTTAACATTTTCCAGAATCGAAACCACAATATTAATTGACAAAAAAATTCGAGAATTATTGGTGACGGGAAATGGGATAAACCAAGAATATATCAGTGTGAATCTTCGGAGTGCAAATCTCAGAAATGCCGACCTAACTGGGAGCAATTTAACAATAGCAGATTTGAGTGAAGCTGCTCTGGAAGGTGCTTGTTTGGATGGAGCAAATTTAAAAGAAGTTTTGGCAGTTGGTACTAATTTTACCCAAGCAAAAATGACGGGAGTTTGTTTAGAATCTTAGAATATTAATCACAGGACTATTTTGGATGAAGTTGAATCAGAATATATCTATTTATTAGAGTCGGTAAAACCACAAACAAATGATAGGGAACGTCGTCCTAATAGTGGAAATTTTACACCGGGAGATTTTACAAATTTATTTACTCAAAATTTTCATACTGTGGATTTAATTTTTCATAATAGGATTGATGGGAAGGCTCTTATATCTGCTTTTCAACAGGTGCAAAGAGAAAACAAAGGAGTTACTTTGAGAATTCAAAGTATGGAAAATAAGAACGATGGAATAGTAATAATTAAAATTAGTTTACCTGAAGAGGTGAGCAAGGGAAAAATTCATCAGCAGTTGACTAAGTTTTACCAAGAAAATATTGATAATTTGCCTGACAATTATCAGGAGATATCTATTAGCCTGGAGGAAAAAATTGCCATCTATCATCAGCAAAGTGAATATATGATGTCTTTTTTTGGTTGTCAGTCAATAGTTGAGGATCTAAAAATAGCAATGCTAGATGAAAAAGAGCGGATAAATTATGGGGAATAACAAGGAAGGATTAAAGAAGCAATTTATATAATTATGGTTTTAATTACTCAACGTTTTGGAAAAGTTTCTGGAAAAATTAAAAGTCATATAGAAGGTCTGCCTTTGGGAAATTTAGAAAGTTTAGTGAAAGTATTTTTAAACTTTAATAGTTTGGCAGATTTAGAAAATTGGTTGGAGGAAAACAGTTAACAGTTATCATTTATAACTTTTTAGTTAAGAGTTATCAGTTAACAATTATCAAAGGAAAAAAGTTACTATTAAATTTATTAACCCCAAGCTAGATTACGCCTCGATAAATTATCAGTTATCAGTTATTAATTATCAGCTAGCAGTTTTAAGTTATCAGTTATCAGTTATCAGTTATTAATTATCAGTTATTAGCTAGCAGTTATCGGTTATCGGTTATCGGTTATCAGTTATCAGCTAGCAATTTTAAGTTAAGAGTTTTCAGTTAAGAATTATTAGAGGAGAAAAATCAGCAGCTTAAATTTTAAGGAGTGAATCTAATGCTAACTCATTCATCTAAACAACCACGCAAAAATTATCAAGGTCGTTCATTTAAAAATCAAGATTTGACTAATCAAGACTTCTCTTATGCAGATATAAGAGGAGCAGATTTTACCGGAGCAAATCTCACGGGTGCTAAGTTCAATTATGCTTTAGCAGGATTAACAAAATCTCAGATAATCATTATATCTATTGTTACAACTATCTTATTTATAACTGCAGGTATCGCAGCATTTGTTGCTGTTCAAACTCCCTTCAAATTTATCTTTCCTAAATCATCGGAACCAGATTATTTTAATGTAGCCATTTTAATCTTTATAGGATTTGTAGATATTGGTTTATTAATAATTACTATTCGTCAAGGAATTGCCGAAACAATAAAATATTTATTTTATCTAGTTTCTCTATTGATACTAACAATTCCAATAATCGCAAGTTTGGGAATAAGCGAGAAAAAACTTAATAATATTTTCCGTTTTTTCGGAATCTCAGAAGCACCAAATTGGATTTTTTGGTTATCAGGAGAATTAAAAATATTCAGGGGTAGCAATATTATCGAAAGTGTAAATTATTGGTTCAATGACAATGGAGATGTCAATCCTATTGTGGGTATAATTATCACTTTGATGGTCTCTATAGTGGCAATATTTGTATTAATTTTTACTCTCAGTTTAGCAGTAGCTTTTGCTGAAATTATCGCTGAAAAATGGTTGGTAAATAGAGCAGTTTTAGGAATCTTAGTAATACTTGCCAGAGGATTTATTGTGTCAACTTCTTCTCGCCCGCAGATGCTTATCATAACATGTACAGCTTTTTGTTTTACCCTAATATTAATAGCTCAACATCTGGCAAAAAAGATATTATCAGAAGACGAAAATAATCTTTTTATCCTCAGGCTTGCTATTGGTATTGGAACTATAGGAGGTACTTGTTTTAAAAGTGCTAATTTAACCGATGCCGACTTTAGTCACGCCATTCTCAAAAGCACAAATTTTCGATTTGCTAATGCCACTCGCACATTCTGGCGACAAAGCAAATATTTAAAATTTGCCAGAGTCGAAAACACTATATTAGTAGATATAAAAGTCAGAGAGTTATTAATAACTGGAGATGGTAAATACAAAGAATATATAGGAGCCTCTTTAAGAGGAGCAAACCTCATAAGTGCTGACCTAAGTAATGCTAATTTAAAACTAGCAGACTTAGGGGAAGCCACTCTACAAGCTGCCTGTTTGAACAATGTAAATTTAAGGGAAGCATTAGCAATAGGTACTAATTTTACTACGGCTCAAATGTCAGGAACTTGTTTAGAAGGTTGGAATATCGACCATACTACTATCCTCGATAATGTTGAGTCAAAATATATCTATTTATTAGAGGAAGCTAAACCAGAAACAGACGATAAAGAACGTCGCCCTAGTAGTGGATATTTTCAACCAGGAGACTTTACAAAATTATTCAAAGAAGTCTTAGATACTGTGGATTTAATTTTCCGAAATGGAGTAGAATTTAAAGCTTTTATGTCCTCCTTTAAAAAAGTAAAAGTAGAAAATGGAGGTGTGCAAATAGAGATTAAATCTATGGAAAATAAAGGGGATGGAGTAGTAGTAGTAAAAATCGACGTTCCCCCAGAAACTAACAAAGAAAAAATTCATCGGGAGTTTATGCAATTCTATGATGAAAATGTGAAAGTACTAGATAAAAAATATCACCAAAAGTTAGCAGGAATAGAAAAAAAAGTTAGTCTCTACGGTCGAAAAACTGAGGAAACTGAATATCGAATGTTCTTTATGAATCAGATATTAAAAATTCAAAATTCTGCTGATACTAGAGACAGAGAAAAATAGTTATTATCAATTTTGAAGGAGGAAACTTTAGAACAGGATTTACTGGTATTAAAGCTGAAATTTGGTCAGACAGACATCATTTACCAACTTCATTTACTAGTAACTTAAAGGCTAATCCAAAAATTCCTCTACTCTATCAAGACTGGAACAAAAAATATCAACAATTAAAATACTACTACAGTTTTTTCCCAAGAATAAAAGTTCAACCAGACCAGGCAACAAATATTTCTCTAAAAGATATACAGGAAATAATTAGTCAGATTCAGGAATTAGAAAAAAAGTTGCAAGTTATTCTGAATGAATGGTTAAGTTGCCCTAGTTTTGCTCGGATAGAAAATCAACTACGGACTAAGATTAATTCTTCAGTTCGAGTCCGATTAATTATTCAATCATCTGACATTTTAATGCAACGACTTCCCTGGCATTTATGGAATTTCTTCTCAGATTATCAATTTGCTGAAACTGCCATAGCTCTTCCAGAAGCAAATCGAGTTGAAAAGTTAAATATTCCTAGGAAAAAAATCCGCATCTTAGGAATTTTTGGAAATGATAAAGATATCGATATTGAAACAGATAAAAAATATTTATCAACTCTTTCTGAGGAAGCAGAAATTATATTTTTAGTTCAACCAAACCCCCAAAATTTAGGTCAAAAATTATGGGATGAAAAAGGTTGGGATATTATTTGTTTTTCCGGTCATAGTCAAAGTGAAAAAGATGGGAGTACCGGATATTTTGATTTAGGAAATCAAACAAAACTCAAAATTGAGGAATTAGAAAATGCCCTGACAACAGCTATTAGTAGAGGTCTCAAGTTAGCTATATTTAATTCCTGTGATGGACTAGGTTTAGCCAGACAATTTGCTCAACTACATATCCCAGCAGTTATTGTCATGGGAGAAATAGTTCCAGATGTAGTTGCCCAGCAATTTTTCCAGAATTTTCTGGAATTATTTGCTAGTGGTCAATCTTTATATATTTCCATGAGACAAGCTAGAGAAAAATTAAAATATTTAGAATCTAAATTTCCAGGTGCAACTTGGCTGCCAATTATTTGTCAAAATCCCGCAGAAGTTCCTCCTAGTTGGCGAAATTTACATGGCATTTATAAACCGAATTTGGGGGAGATTTTGACAGAATTAGGATTAGCTATCGAAAGGGAAAATTATTTAACTCCACCAGATAAAATAAAAGCTTTACAACAAGTGAAAATTTTGAAAGAAGTCGGAGAATTTCCGACAGCAGAAAACCAAGATACTATCAAGTCATCCATGAGAAAATTAAAAAGTATTGTTATGGAACATCCCGCAGCTAATTTCATGGATGAAGCCTTAAATAAGTTGTCAATTTACTTTTTAAACCAGAGAAACTATGAATAACCTATCTCTCAAACTTTTACAATGTTTAAACAAGCAAAATAATAATTATGGATTTACTTTAATTGAGTTATTAGTAGTGATTATTATTATTAGGATTTTATCGGCGATCGCTTCATCATCTTTTCTAAATATTGTAAGAAAAGCAAAAGAAGCTGAACCTAAATTGAAGATAAATGGTGCAAATAAGATACAAACTAACTACTATTCTGAGAATGGTGAATTTAGTAGAGATATAGCAGATTTAGAATTACCTGACGAAACAAAAAACTATGTATATGATGTTCCAGATAAAATACGATTTTTTCCTATTCCCCCTGACTTATCAATTATTATAGGCATACCTAAAGATGATCAACTTAGATATTTTGTAGGAGTTATATATATAAAAAATGATGCTACTTATTATCAAAGACTTTGTAAAGTTTATGAAGATGAATACCTGTTTCTATTTTTCATGCTTATTCAGGAAAAGTGGGATGAAGTAGATGCTAAATATTGTAGTAGTCAGTAAGTAATATTCAATCCCTTCGTTCTTGAATGCTATGAAGATTTGCTTAGGGGATTACAAGCTAGTTAAAAGCTATATATAAAGGGATTTTAGTTCGGCTTCTGAAGTGAAACTGAATGATTTTTTGATTATAGTTTTAACTAAAGGAAACTAAAATAAAAGTATGCTTAACTCCTTTAAAATCAAAAATATTTGTATTTTTTTTACCTTACTTTATAATTTTATTGGTACGGGGAAATAACTACTTAATTTTGATATTTTTACGGTTTTATGTACTGATACTCACCTATAATAATATTTGTAATGTTACTACTTGAGATGGACTCAATTTTTGTTTGATATGGTTTTGATAAAAGCCTAGTATATTCACTTTTATTAATTTTTATTTGTAATTATATAGCAGTCCGCGCATAGGTTGCGACAAATCAAAAAGTAAATAAAACTTTTAAAACTCTTACCTATGTGAGATTTAAGTAAATATTGACGAGTTACAACAAAATTAAAATCCATGTTTTGAACTAATATAATCATGTCATTATCATCTAATAATTAAAGATTTTTAGTAAATCAATTTAACATTTTATAACCTTATTTGAATATATATTAAAAGTAATATCTATCCGAAAAAAAACTAATTATAGTATGGACAATTTTATTTTGACAGTAAGCTATATATAGGGTACCTGCGTAAGTCCTGTGTAGTACAAATTGCTGCTACTATATACTAATATTTTTTATACTACATAGTAGTGCTTTGTACTATGTAAACATACTAGTACACCTTGCTGTACCGACCCTTTTTTATCATATTTTTAACTATTTCAAAAAACTTTTGAGATGAATAAATAATCAACTTAAAATGGGGGGTATAGTCAGTTCGTTCTGGGGACAAACTATACCCCAAAATTTCTCAATAAGCGTTTTATTTTTGTTTGAATATTCTTCATTTCCCGAACACAAATTCTTTTCTATATATAGCTTTTAACTAGTTTGTCACCCCGTGAGAAATTATATGTTCCTACTTTTAATATTTTGGTAATCTTTTGATTTATAGCCATTTTAATTTAGATTGAGACAAGTATCTCTTGCTATAACTCGCGTTTCAGCAGAAAAAGTTTTCCATTCTTATTTGAAATGACTATAATAATAACTTAGTTTCACCAATATTGACTTTTAATTCTGACCATGAGTCATATTTTCTTCTTAGTTTAATCACAGTTAATTTTTTTTGTATAAAAACAAAATATACATCTTGCTTTTTATATTTTTTCAACTAATGGGATAGGAAAATACTATGGAACTATCTATCTGCGGCTAGAATTATTTTATGTGCTTTCAATGATTTTAATACAGGTCAAATTCTGCTTTTTATTCTATTAAATTACTCGCCCCTTTATGATGTAAAACCTTGCAATATATAGGTAAAACCATCTTTTTCCCAGCTACAGTAATCATTAAAATATTAATATCTTCAGGACTTACGCAGGCAAACTCCGCAAACCAGGTTTCTCGTAGATATTTATGTGTTAAAAACAATGATTTACTGTCTTAACCGGGTTTCTTTGCGTAAGTCCTGATCTTGTCACTGACTAGGGTCTAAAATTAATACTAATTCTGAAGTAAAGCTGAATAAATTTTTGATCATAGTTTTTACTAAAGGAAACCCAAATAAAAATATGCTCAAATCCTTTAATATCAAAAATATTTGTATGTATTTTCCCTTACTTTCTAATTTTATTTGTAGGGTGAAATAACTACTTAATTTTGATATTTTTACGGCTTTATGTATGATATTCACATATAATAATATTTGTAATATTACCACTTAAGATAGTTTTGATAAAAACCTAATATATCCACTTTTATTAATTTTTATTTGTAATTAGAAACCGTTTTTTATTATATTTTTGAAATGAATAAGTAATCAACTTAAAATGGGGGGTTATAATGGGTTCGCTCTGCGAACGCACTATAACCCAAAATTTCTCTATAAGCCTTTTCTTTTTGTTGAAATATTCTTTAGTTCCCGAAGATAAATTCCTCTCTATATATAGCTTTAAATTAGCTTGTAACCCCGTGAGGAAAATTTGATGAAGTTTTGAATAAAACCCCTTTTTTTTTTGCTTTTTGCTTTTTGCTTTTTGCTTTTTGGTTTTATGAAGATTTGATGAAGTTTTGAATAAACCCTTGCTTTTTTGACAATGTTTGAATGTTTAATGGTAAGCTTATAATTAAGCTAATCAGGAGCATTTAACTTGCATTTACGTACGTAGATTAGGGCTTACCCGGGGGAAGCAAGAAGTCAGAAATTTCTTTGTATGGGTCTATTGTTCAAAACAACGATTTATTCTAGAAGAGAAACCGGGTTTATCGGCCTAAGTACTAGTCAATATCTATCCAAGGAGCAGAATGATTATGAAAACTAAGACTCGAATATCCAAAAAAAATATTCTAACCACGACAATAAAAACTACTGTTGCTGCGTTTTGGACTTTGGACAAAAAGAAAAATTGGTTAGCGTAATATTTACACTAACCAGTCGGTAATTGTATTAGAAATCAAATCTGGAATTATCTTCTTTTCTCATATTATTTATCATCCTGA
>JAKQYE010000080.1:0-6633 GCA_023356605.1 Trichodesmium sp. MAG_R02
CTCGTAAAAAAGTAGTTGATAGCAATGATGTGTCAACCCGCTCTGAATCATTTAAGCAGCTTAGTCTGTTTGAATAATAGATGGGAATCTCTGTACCTTTAGGTCAGAGAGGATGTCAAATGACGCTTTAGGCTTAAAAACTGTTTCATTATACCCTAACTACGAGTTAAAACCCGTCAAGTTGTTTTCATCCAGACGTTAAAACTTACTGCTTTCCAAATACCCCAAATTTTGACGATGATTTCCTTAAATGACTTACCCGAACGTCTCCAGGTTGACGACCCGGAAGAACGTCATACCATTAGTCCGGTGAGTTGGTCACAATACGAAACATTATTATCAGAGATAGGAGATCAATCCTCCTACCATATCAGTTATTTAAATGGAGTTCTAGAAATTGTGGCCCCTAGTCGTCGGCACGAAAGTGGAAAAACCCGAATTGGAACCTTATTAGAAATTTACTTTCTCGAAACCAACATAGAATACTTTCCCACAGGTTCCACAACTTTTCGTAAACCTGATCAGGAAGTGGGAGTTGAACCAGACGAGAGCTATTGTATTGGCACAGATAAAGAATTCCCCGATCTAGTCATTGAAGTCGTTGTCACTTCTGGTGGGATTAATAGGTTAGCTATTTATCAACAACTAGGAATACAAGAAGTTTGGTTTTGGTCTGAAGATCGCCTTGCTATTTACCATCTTCGACAAAATTTGGACCAATTCACTGCCAACTTTGGTTATGAGGCCATTAATCGAAGTCAAGTTTTGCCTGAATTAAACATTGAGTTATTAACCAAATCTATTCAAAATCCAAGTCCTCTTGCTGCTGCAAAAGCTTTTCGAGAAGGAATTCTATAAGATGGTTTGATAATTTCTCTCCTACTTTAATCTAAAATCTCAATAGTTCAATAGTTGAATTAATACTCAACTAAAATGAAGAGTGGCGATAGTTCAATGGTTGAATTAATACTCAACTAAAATGAAGAGTGGCGATCGCGACTCTTTGGCATAACACATTAAAGATAACTAACGGGAGCGATCGCCAAGGAAAACCTAGCTTAGATGGCCAATAACCAAAAAATTCTGCTTCATTTTTGTTTCTTCCTCATAAATCCTGAATATAATACAATTAAGGAAATAAAATACTTTTTTATTACCCATAGCACTTATCCAGTACCCCCATATGTGGTGTATTTTAAGTAATTAACTCAGATACCGAACCACAATTAGTCCCTTTGGGTAAGTCCTGACCTAATCTTAAATTCAAACATTTAACTTCCCAGAAATGGACCTAATTCTATGCCACACAACAGCAGACTTTGACGGCCTCGGCGCCGCCGTCGGACTCACCCACCTCCACCCAGGTAGTCGCCTCCTACTAGCCGGAGGTTGTCACCCCACGGTCCAAGAATTCCTGGCCCTCCATCGAGACGAATTTGCCATCATCGAACGCCGCTCCGTCAACCCAGAACAAATCAGATCTATATATATAGTAGATACCCAAACACGCTCCCGACTTGGAAAAACCGCCGAATGGTTAGACTTACCCCACCTATCAGAAATTGTCATCTACGACCATCACTGTGAAGCTCAAAGCGACATTCCAGCCACCCAAACTTATATAGAAGCAGTTGGAGCCAGTACAACCCTAATAGTAGAAAAACTTCAGACTCTAAAAAATAATTCTACCCCAATCTTAACTCCAGCAGAAGCAACAATTATGGCTCTTGGTATTCATCTTGATACTGGTTCACTAACTTTTGACAATACAACACCACGAGACGCAACGGCTTTAGCATGGTTAATGCAGCAAGGGGCAAGTTTATCCGTCATCGGCGAATATGTAGAACCAGGTCTATCACCCCAACTCCAAGATTTATTGAAAATAGCTCTAGAAAATTTACAACGTTCTACCGTGAGAACCTATCAAATAGGATGGATACTATTAAACAGCGATAAATATGTTCGTGGTTTATCCAGTCTGGCTTCTAGCTTAATTGACCTTACAGAAATAGATGCTCTCCTACTAGCTCATACCCACTCCCTCAAAAACACAACAGAAAAAAGCCTAAATATCATCGGGCGATCGCGTATCCCAGAAACTAACCTCAACCAACTATTCCAACCTCTAGGGGGTGGTGGTCATAGCCGAGCCGCAGCAGTTAGTTGCCGAGACACCAACCCCCAAGCAACATTAGAAAAACTCCTAGACCAACTCAAAACTCAAATTCCTCACCCACCTACTGCTAGAGATTTAATGTCATCTCCAGTTCGGACCATTCCTCCAGAGACATCCATAGAAGAAGCTCACCGAATACTATTACGCTATGACCATTCTGGTTTATCAGTAGTAGACTCATCTGGAGAATTAGTCGGAATTATTTCTCGGCGAGATATTGATATTGCTCTCCATCATGGTTTTAGTCATGCTCCAGTTAAAGGTTACATGACACCCCAACTTAAAACTATTTTCCCAGAAACAACTCTCCCAAAAATTGAAGAGTTGATGGTTACTTACGATATTGGGCGGCTACCTGTCTTAGAAAATAATTCCTTAGTTGGAATAGTTACCCGCACCGACGTTTTACGGGAATTACATCAACAACAACGTCCCCAACATCAACAACTAGGTTGCATTCCCGGTGAAACCTGTAAATCAGTTGCTGAACTTTTAGAAAAACGTCTGGCACCCCAACTATGGGAACTCCTCGCCTGTGTTGCTGAATTAGCAGAAAAACGAGGTTGGCAACTATACCTGATCGGAGGAGGAGTCAGAGATTTAGTATTATCAAAATTCGACGAGACTTTATTATTAACAGATATAGACCTAGTGGTAGATACTTGTTACTCTAACTCAGTAGTAAAAGCTCCAGCAGTAAACTTAGCCAAAGCATTGCAAAAAATTTACCCAACAGCACGTTTAGAAATTCATGGTCAATTTCAAACTGCTGCTCTTCTCTGGCACAATGATTTAGTGTTAAACTCCCTTTGGATAGATATTGCCACCGCTCGTACAGAATTTTATCCCTATCCAGCAGCTAACCCAGAAGTCGAGGTAAGTTCAATTCGTCAAGATTTGTATCGTCGGGATTTTACTATTAATGCTTTGGCAACACGACTAACTAAACCAGGTACTGGAGAATTACTTGATTTTTTTGGCGGGTTATTAGATTTGCAAGACAAACAAATTCGGGTATTACATCCTAATAGTTTTATTGAAGACCCGACTCGCATTTATCGGGCAGTCAGGTTTGCTGTGAGATTGGGGTTTGAGATCGAGTCAAAAACAGAGGGATATATTCGTTATGCAATTAATAGTGGAGTATATGACCGGGAAAATGTTAAAAAGGGAGAAAAAAAGAGAAGAGCCCCTGCTTTAGAAACTCGGCTCAAAAGTGAGTTGAAATATATTTTGCAAGCTCCCTACTGGAAACCTGCCTTAAGGTTATTGGGAAATTTGGGAGCGTTGCGTTGTATTCATCCCACCCTGGAGTTAGACAGGAAGTTATGGCGGCAGGTGTGTTTAATGGATAGGTGTTTACAAGGTTTTGACCATGAGAAAAAATTATTCCACTGGCAAATGCGTCTAGAGGTTTTGATTGGTAGTTTAGAGTCTGAGTATCGGAGTTGGGTCGGGAAAAATTTACAGTTGTCTGTGGATAGTGTTAGGAGGTTGGAGGGGTTGGAGTTGGCAAAAGTTATGGTTATGGAGAATTTGCCAAAATGTGATACTCCGAGTCAGGTGGTGTGGTTGTTGAGGGAATATGATTTAGGAATGTTGATTTTGATTATTGTGCAATGTGAGCGTTGGATGCGACGCCAAATTTGGCAATATTTGACTCAGTGGGCGAATGTTAAACCTGTTTTGAATGGAAATGATTTGAAAGGGATGGGTTATAAGCCGGGGCGTCAGTTTAAGTTGATTTTAGATGATGTTTTGGCTGCGACTTTGGATGGGAAGGTGAGCGATCGCTCTGAGGCTGAGAAGTTTTTAGCTCAATATTATCCTCAATAGTTAGGAAGTAGGAGATTAGGGGGGGGGAGCGTCTGGCTCCCGTACTTCTGGGTAAGGTACTTTCAATCTCATAAGTCAAAATTTAGCGATCGCTACTTTGACATTTCCATCTCCTAAGTAGTACAGGGCTTACGCAAATAAACCCGGTTAAGACAGTAAATCATTGTTTTTAACACATAAATATTTACGAGAAACCGGGTTTCTCAGTTTGCCTCCGTAAGTCCTGATGATATTATTCTGTTAGTTCAAAAATATGGATTTTAATTTTGTTGTAACTCGTCAATATTTACTTACATCTCACACAAACTTTACAATAACGCTACGCCACACTCCCCAGAACGAAAATATTAGCCATGATACAATAAACCGTTATTTAAGATATTAGTCTTTAAGTTCACAAGATTTATGGCGAAATGTTTGCGACCCACATAAAAAATAAGAATTAATTTCAGATACAGCAGCTTATTTGATTTTTGATGACACAGTAATTAATAATAAGTTAGGGTACGCATATTGAGCTTACACGACGACAATATAGTGGTAATATATATATTGTCTTTGTGTAAGTCCTATTATCTTTAAATGTAGTACAAATTTATGCTACTACTACCAATACTTTCAAATATATTACATCAGTAGTAATTTGTATTATGCAAACATACTAGCCCATGTTGCTATAATTCCCCTAGTGTCCAACTTTTCCACTCCCCAACTCCCCCAATCTCCTACTGCCTAAATTAACCAAGATGAAAGGTCTTTTTGAATCAAATCTTGCAGCTTAAGAATATCTTCACGGTAGAAATCAATTAATAGCTGACGTTCTTCTGAAGAAAGAGGTTTGAGTTCTTTTCCTCCTGAATTGAAATTGATTAAGCTAGAGCGTAATTTTTGTCTCATTTCCCGAGGCATTACCCCCCTTAAAATAGATGAAACTGCTGCTCTGACAGGATTTTTAGTTTTGATTAAATTATTCAGAGATTGGTTCTTCGGAACTACAGCAACTTGTTGACGTTTTGAGGTATCTGGAATAAAGTTACCATTTACTCCAATAAATTGATACATATTCTGCATCATTGCTAAAGAATTTTCAGACAAGTTATTATACAGATAAATTTTTACTCTTTCTTTCCCAAAAGTATCAAAATAATGCTTAACTGGAGTAAAGTAAAATCCTTTTTTAAGAGTGAAAGAAGTATCAGCACGAAATCTAACTTGTTCAGTTAAAGAATGAACTTTTTCCATATTTATAGAATCACGAAGGTGCATTAAATAGTCAGAATAAGCTCTATCTACTGGATTTCTAAGTATAGCTATCATTTTCACATCAGGAACGTATTTAATAATCCTTAAGGATGAAAATTTATAATGAAAAAGATAATTAGGAGATACTTCACCAATAGCAACTTCATCCTGAACATCCTTAAAAAGGTTGCAGTATTTTTCCCAAGTATCAATTCTTTTTGGATTTAGTTTCCCTTGAAAATTTTCCCAATCTCTCTCCAAAAAGTTTGTTTCTTTGACAGGACTCATATAAACTTGGGGATGTTGGTTTAAATATTGATAAATTGATGTAGTTCCTGCTTTCTCTATGCCTACAACTAAAAAAGTTGGTAACTTCATTTTTTTCTCCTAAATTTAATTGATTAAGATACAACATATTCGGTTATTAATATTGTACGGTTAGTAGGTACATATTTTTTAATTTTCCCTATTCTACTCCCTAATTCCTTATTCCATATCAGGAATCAGGCACCTACGGTTACCAAAAATTGGCTTAAATATAAATAAGCAAAAACTTTAATATCAAAAAAGTATCAATACTTAGGAAGCCGGGTTTCTAGCAATTTTTATGGCATTGATGTAATTGCCTTACCTAGGGTAATTTTTCCATCCGAATGCTGTGTAAACAGCCATTTTTTATCCTAGAAAACATCTAAGTACTACTATTCCCTATTCTCTATTCCCTTAGAGCTGCTTTATTTTTTTTTGCTGTTTGAGTTTCTTTTCAATTTTTTTGATTAGAGGTTTTGATTCTAAGAGAAAACAAGTGGATTCATCATCATTTTCTTCAGGATATAATTGTGGAATTTCTGATTTATATTTTTCCATTAGTTCTCGAAAATTTTTATCTAGGCTTAGTAAAATTTCTGATTGTGCCAATAATAAATCATGTAATTCTATCAATCTTAAACTGCCATTAGATAACACTACAATGAGGGGTTCATAAACGTAGTTTTTTGGTCTATTGAGTGCTGTTAAAACTGCAGCATTAATCTGAAAATCTTCAGAAAGAACTAGAGGAGGAATACTCAGACAATCTAACAATTTACTAATAGGAGACCTATTATAGACTTTTTGATTTTCAGGTAATTTCATATATTCTAAGAATCTAGTTTGGGAAATCATACCCAACATTTGTTGATTTTCAGTAATAATAACTCCAGGTAATTCTGGTTGTAGTTTAAACTTTTCTACTACTTTCTCTACTAAAGTAGCAGAATTAACTTGGAAATCGTGAGAAAGCAAGTTTCCGAGCATAGAATTGAGTGCAAGCTGAGTTTGATTTATCATTGAAACTAATCAGGAATAAGCTCTACAAAAAATATTTTTAGTAATAT
>JAKQYE010000080.1:6733-8814 GCA_023356605.1 Trichodesmium sp. MAG_R02
TTTTAATTATGACTAATAAAGATCCTAATCTACTATTACCAAAAGGTTTAATAGTTTCTTGTCAAGCTCCTACGGACTCCCCTTTATATCACCCAGAAGTAATTGCAGCTATGGCACAAGCATCTATTTTGCAAGGTGCAGTGGGAGTTAGAATAAATACTCCATCTCATATTCTAGCAGTGCGACAGAGAATTACTCAACCTATTATTGGCTTGTGGAAGCAACAAATACCAGGTTTTGAAGTTTATATTACCCCCCGTTTTTCAGATGCAAAAGCGATCGCTGAAGTTGGAGCAGATATTATTGCTATTGATGCTACTCTCAGAAAACGTCCGGAGGGAGCAACTTTAGCAACATTAATTAATTTCATCCACAATGAATTAGGAAAACCAGTAATGGCAGATGTGGATACCATGGAAGTTGCAAAAGTAGCAGTGGCAGCAGGTGCAGATTTTATTGCTACTACTTTATATGGTTATACTCAGGAAACTAAAACAGAATCTCCCCCTGGTTTTGAACTATTAAAGCAGATGGTAGATAATTTAACAGTTCCAGCAATTTGTGAAGGTGGAATTGTTTCTCCAGCAATGGCAAAAAAAGCTATAGATTTAGGAGCTTATGCTGTTGTCGTAGGTACAGATATTACGGGAATTGATAGTAAGGTTAAAGCTTATAGAACCCATTTAGGTTATGAGTGATTGGGCTGACGGGGTGACAGTAAAGCTAAAATCAAGGAGGCATTAAGTTTCAGGTGTTCAATACCAAAACAGTACTCTGTAGCTATGGTACTAACAGCTTGATATATTATCTGGGAATGCTGAAAATTCAATACTTTTAGGACTTAGGTTATGCAGCTACATATAGCCCTAAGCAAATATGTTAGGACATTTCTTTATTGCTCCTATGCTTATTCCCTATTCCTTATTCCCTTACAACCTAAATTTATTGTCCCAACCAAAAGACGTAGTGCTATATAGTGCCAAAATTGGTCATTTTTCCGATAATACCACTATGATCAGTGTCGTAACCTAAGTCCTGACTTGACTTTTTGCACTTTCCCTGAAAAGCAGTAATAAATTTTAGTAGAAATTCAACCGTACCACCTGCAACCTCAGACCTGAAACATTGAACCTACAATGTTTTTAGCCATCTCGTAACCCCTTCAGGTGATTGGGATAATTTTGCATAGTTTCGGGGACTTGAACCTAAAGCTATAAAAGCTAATAGTTAGTTAAATACCCAAAATTCTGCTAAAATTAAGATAGTAACATTTGACCCACAAATAAGGTCAATAGCCTCCCATTTTTAGGAGACAAAAATAATAAAACTTCAGTATATCAAGCCGGATGCTGAGCACGGTCAGTACTAATCACTGGTAACTTATAACTAACAACTGAAACTACTTTGGAGGGAATCTAAAATTTATACACGACCTTTAGCTCGATTAATTGAACAATTACAACTTTTGCCTGGAGTTGGACCCAAAACAGCACAACGTTTAGCACTTCATATTATTAAGCGCCCGGAAACCGAAGTTCAAGCTTTAGCTCAAGCTTTGGTTGACGCGAAGAAAAAAGTGGGTTTATGTCAGAAATGTTTCCATTTATCTGCTGAACCTGTTTGTGAAATTTGTCGCAACCCTCAACGAGATCAAGAGGTTATTTGTGTTGTCTGTGACTCCCGTGATCTAATTGCTTTGGAAAAAACACGGGAATATAAAGGTCTATATCACGTTCTGGGGGGAGTGATTTCGCCTATGGATGGTATTGGTCCAGAACAGTTGAGTATTCAACCTTTGGTACGGCGAGTTAGTCAAGGAAATATTCAGGAAGTAATTATTGCTATTAGTCCGAGTGTGGAAGGAGAAACTACTACCTTATATGTCGGTCAGTTGTTAAGACCTTTTACAAAAGTCACCCGCATTGCTTTTGGTTTGCCTATGGGAGGAGATTTAGAATATGCTGATGAGGTGACATTAGCGCGTGCGTTAGAGGGGAGGCGGGAGTTAGAGTAGTGGGGGAACTTGAACTACTATCAGCCAGACCCTACTATCCCCCTTAAAAAGCTATCCATTATACGGG
>JAKQYE010000080.1:8914-23270 GCA_023356605.1 Trichodesmium sp. MAG_R02
GCTGATGAGGTGACATTAGCGCGTGCGTTAGAGGGGAGGCGGGAGTTAGAGTAGTGGGGGAACTTGAACTACTATCAGCCAGACCCTACTATCCCCCTTAAAAAGCTATCCATTATACGGGGCTCCTAAAACCAAATTTTATATCAAATCCGCTTCAATTAGCTCAAATGAGGATAATTCCTTAATTTTACTTCAACAATAATTAATAAATTTGGCGTGGTTCCTGGCTATTTGGCCAAAATTTCCTAGTTATATCAAATCCGGTAGCATTGGTGTTCTACATATTTATGGAATGAATTATAGATTGGGAAAGAGGGAATAAAAGGGGAAAAGTCTGAGACCTTCAGAGTACTAATCCAAGCATATTATGGAATTAGTGATAATGGACACGGGAAGCAAAACCACATTTGCGTCAAGAAAATATATTGAAATATATTACTATTTATATATCTTTTATCATAAAATCCTGTTATAGATAATAACTCATGTAAGAGTAAATAATACTGTTATAGATAATAACTTATCAGGACTTACGCAGGCAAACTGAGAAACCAGATTTCTCGTAGATATTTATGTGTTAAAACAATGATTTACTGTATAAACCGGGTTTCTTTGCGTAAGTCCTGCTTATGTCAAAGTAAGCCAAACAGTTTTTTTATAGGACCTAAATTTTATGGAAGCTAAATTTCATATTTTTAGAGAAGCTAAGTTTCATAATTCATCTAAAATAAAATTCGCTTTTGGGGTTGGTAAATCAAGCTATCAAACCTAAATTTGACTAAATATAAATACTTTTTAGTTAATATAGCAGTCCGCCCATAGGTTGCGAAAAATCAAAAATCAATAAAACTTTTAAAACTCTTACCTATTCTCTATTCCCTGTTCCCTGTTCCCTGTTCCCTAAAAAGCAGTGGGATTTTTGCCACTAATAAAATAGGATTGCTATAGTTAAATAATCAACCATTTTTGTACAATCATAGCCAAAATCACCAACACCATTATTTTTATATAGCTCCTAGAACAAGAATCTTAATGTCTTGACAATTGCTAAAATTTGGTTTAATTAGGTGCGCTCCATGGAGGGCAACGAGTTGTTGAGTCAATAGATATACTCAAACATTCTACAGGACAATTAATTCAGGGTTTTAAAGTTTGAGGATGTCCCTGTTTCCCAAAGATTGAGCCCTTAATTCAGCAAGACCAATTGAGAGTTCCTATCAACCTCAATTTTTAGATTATCATCTTAGTTCACATAATGTAGAGCAGGTAAATTTTGTCTGTTATATATCAAGCTGTAAATTAGCTCAAAATCATCAGTATTCTAAAGTATTTTGTGAAATATATAACTTCTTTTTTTTGCTGGCTCTACTTAATAGAAACCTAGTTTGAAGCTATATTTTAGATATGACTAAAGAAAAAAAAAGAAATAAGCAACAAAATTTAGTTCCTACCATCTTAGCAGGTTGTGTGGGGTTTATGATTATTTGTGCTTGGGCTTTTATTCCTAACCCTTTTAGACCTCCTACTATTGATTTTAAATTAACTGAAAATGTAGATTCGGAAAATTCAGATAATACAATTTACAAAGAAGGAATTACTCAACAAACAATTCGACTAGGCTCTGTCCTGGCTTTAGAAGGACAAGAAGAGATTTTAGGGAATAGGATGAAATTTGGTTTAAAAGCTGCATTTAATGGTCAATTAGTACAGGGTAAAAAAATTGAATTAATCTTTCAAAATGATTATTATGAGCCTTTAGTTGCTCGTCAAAAAACACAACAGTTGATTCAATCTGGCATTTTTTTGATGATTGGAAATGTCGGTACACCAACTGCAAAACAAACATTGCCAATTTTAGAGAAAAACAATGTCCCTGCCGTCGGTTTTTTTACTGGTTCTGAACTTTTGCGATCGCAATCTGAACTAATCATTAATTATCGTGCGAGTTATACACAGGAAATAGAAACCGTGGTTGAAATAGCTTTAAATGCTGGGGTAAAACCCTATGAAGTTTGTGCTTATGTTCAAGATGATAGCTATGGCATTTCTGGATTAAAAGCAGTCAGAAACGCTTTAGTAAAAGCAGAGGTTGAAGAAAATATTTTACGTCCCTATGACCAAGTTTTAGAGTATAAAGAAAACAGAAATAAAGGCAATTCTCTGCTTAGTCCCATAGGATTTTATCCCCGCAATACTCCCTATGTAAAGGCAGGTTATAACTCATTAAAACAATGGGAAAAAAACACGGGAATAAACTGTAGATTAGTCGTAACAGCAGGAACTTATACTAATATCGCACGGTTTATTAATTTAGCTCAAGAAGAAGGAGAGAATTGGGTCATTTCCTCACTATCATTTTCCCATAAAGAAGAATTAAAGTTCGAGTTAGAAGAATATGGGATCACAGAAAAAGTGATTATAACAGAAGTTGTTCCTCCATTAGACTCTAATCTACCTATTGTTCAAGAGGCAAAATCTCAGTTAAAAAGCAAGTTTGATCATGTATCTTTAGAAGGATATATTGTCGGAAAAATGACTTTAAAAATTCTCAGAACAATACCGGGAGAAATCAATCGTAAGAACTTTTTAAAACAAGTTGCTATGTCCAAATTTGATCTGGGTGGTATTGCAATTGATTTTACTCAAGGTCGAACTCAGTCCTCTAACCTGGTTTTAATAAGTGTTTTTACCCCTCAAGGATTTACAAATTTAAAGAAAAATCAATTAATGGCTCTATTTCAATAATTATTAATTCTTATTAGTTTCTTTATAGGAAAAATGACTAATGAATAAAGAAGAAAAAAACTTACAAGAAGAAATAAGTAACCCTGAGTTTCTCAATTCTGAAAAATCTCAAAGCAGTTCTCAAAAGCCTAGATTAAAAAAACCATTACTCTTGAAACCCATTTCTATTTTAGACGCCAAAATTTCTGATTTTGTTGAATGGCTACAAGATATTTCTTTACTTAGGTTAGCAGCTCTTTTAAGTGAGGGCGCACTGTTGTTTGCCTTAGTGTCTTATGTGATTACCATACCTAACCGAAAAAAACAGGAGATACAAGAGGCTCGAAATGTTCTGCGTGAGGAATCTGGCTATGAATACAGTGATGGAAGGATTGCTGCCCTGAAACTTTTAAATAAAGGTTGCCAAGGTAATCCAGGACTAAAAGCAGCTAGAGCAAATATGACTCATCTTACCCTTAATCCTTGTAAATCTATATCTTTCACTCAGGGCTCACTAATGGTTAATAAACATTCAATGGATCTCTCCTATTCAGATTTAACGGGAGCCGATCTTTCAGGTGCTAATCTGATCGGAATTAATTTACGAGGGAGTAATCTCCAGGATGCAAACTTGCTCAATGCTAATTTAGAAGGCGCGGATCTAAGGGATGCCAATTTACAAGGTGCGAATTTAGCCCACGCTAACTTAGAGAAAGCCAACCTCCAAAATAGTAATTTAGATAATAGTAATTTGTATGGAGCTAACTTTCAAAAAGCCAATTTCTCTGAAGCTAATCTAGTCAATATTAGAGCCTTATGGGCTAATTTCCATGATGCTATTTTCCATCGAGCCAACTTACAATCAGCGAATTTTAATCGCGCAAATTTAAGCGGTGCTGATTTTTATAAAGCTAATCTAGAGAATGCATTATTGCGTTTTGCTGATTTAAGTAGTATAAGTAACGACAGAGAAGGGCAATTAAAACCCACTAATTTGCGAGAAACCCAATTAAAAGGGGCTGATCTGTGGGGAGCAAAAATGTCGTCAACATTTCAAATTAAACAGGCTAAAAATTGGCAGAAAACCAATAGGGTACCTAATTGGGAGCAACAGATAAAACAAGCACGATTACCTCGTTTACGGATAGCCTTGCTCAAACCAAAAAATATTAACACTCTTTTTGATGCCTATGAATTGGGGATGCGTCGTGCTGCTAACCGTCGTGTAGAAATTTGGGGCATTTCTTATCCTGGTGGCGTGGAGAATGAAGCCAAAATAATTAAGCAGTTAATCAAGGATGGCATGGATGGGATTATCTTAACACCTGAAGATCCTGTTAAGTCACTTGATGCCCTTAAACTAGCTAGGAATGCTGGAGTGGCTATTATCACCGTCGATTTCTGCTTTCCTCCTATGAATGCACAAGATTTAATCATTGCTTGCTATAATACAGATAGTTTCCAAATGGGCTATGATTCAGGCCAATATATAGTAAAATGGACTCAAAAGAATTTACTGACTAATTTGCCCTCAAAATCAGTTCAAATTGCTTTAGTTGATGGTTCTATCTATGATCGCTACTATCCCTATCTTCAAGGAGTATTAAAAGCGATTAACGAATCGGCTATTCCGTTTCAAATAGTCGACTCCGTTAGTATTGCTTTTGATAGTGACATTACAAAAGTTAAAAAACTACTTAAAGATAATCCTGATCTTCAGATACTTTGGGGGGGGTCAAATACGGCAACGGAGGTTGGACTTGAAGCAGTGAGAGAATCTGGTTTAATCAGAAGAGTTAAAGTTTTCGGAATTTTAGACCTGTCGATAGATAAAGCCAAAATGTTACTTAATCCTAATAGTCCTTTAGAGTTGATTATTGATCAGTCTGGTATTGATATTGGTTATAAAGCGGTTAAACAAATAATATCTGTCTTGAGAAAAGAAGGTTCAGGAGAAGATTATAAGTTTTACCCTGTTGAGCATCGTCTATTAACTCAAGATGATCCAGACCCTGTAAATGATTTGCTCGAGAAGTATGGCTGGCTATCAAAGTAGTATCACAAAGGTATTAAAATCTTATATTTCGGTTCTAAAAAAAATTAATTGAAAAAACCTTATTTTTGATTTATCTTCCCCATATGATTCTTTGTTATAACTGCTTGATCCATTTTTTTTCAAGACTAAGTTTAAATATTTTCTATTCTTTAATGAAGATAATTTTTATTGACAACTTTTTATGAATTTTAAGATTTGTTTGACATTTAAGTTTTTTTTTCATATTGGCTTTAGTGTTAGCTTAGTAGGGCTTACTAGTTGCCAACAATACCAATTACTAGTATCAGATAATACAATTTCCCAAGAAGGAATTACTCAAGAAATAATTCGATTAGGTTCTGTCCTCGCTTTAGAAGGACAAGAAGAGATTTATGGGAATAGGATGAAATCTGGTTTAAAAGCTGCATTTGATGGTCAATTAGTACAGGGAAAAAAAATTCAGTTAATCTTTCAAAATGATTATTATGAGCCTTTAGTTGCTCGTCAAAAGACACAACAGTTGATTCAATCTGGCATTTTTTTGATGATTGGAAATTTCGGTACACCCACTGCAAAACAAACATTGCCAATTTTAAAGAAAAATAATATTCCTGCCGTTGGTTTTTATACTGGTTCTCAACTTGTGCGAGCAAAATCAGAACTACTCATTAATTATCGTGCGAGTTATGCACAGGAAATAGAAACCGTGGTTAAAATAGCTTTAAATGCTGGGGTAAAACATTCTGAAATCTGTGCTTATGTTCAAGATGACAGCTATGGTATATCGGCATTAAAAGCAGTCAGACAGGCTTTAGTACAAGCACAGGTTGAAGAGGATATATTACGTCCCTATGAGCAAATTTTAGAGTATACAGAAAAGGGAAATAAAGGTAATTCTTGGTTTAGTCCAGTGGGATTTTATCCCCGTAATACTCCTTATGTAAAGGCAAGTTATAACTCATTAAAACAGTGGGAGAAAAACACGGGAATAAACTGTAGATTAGTCGTTACAGCAGCAACTTATACTAATCTCGCACGATTTATTAATTTAGCTCAAGAAGAAGGAGAGAATTGGGTCATTTCCGCTCTGTCAGCTTCTCATACAGGACAATTACAATTTGATTTAGAAGAATACGGGATCACAGACAAAGTGATTAAGACAGAAGTTGTTCCTTCATTAGACTCTAATTTACCTATTGTTCAAGAGGCAAAATCTAAGCTAAAAAGCAAGTTTGATCATGTATCTTTAGAAGGGTATATTGTTGGAAAAATGACTTTAAAAATTCTCAAAACAATACCAGGAGAAATTAATCGTGAGAGCTTTTTAAAACAAATTGCTATGTCCAAATTTGATCTGGGTGGTGTGGCAATTGATTTTACTCAAGGTATAACTCAGTCCTCTGACCTGGTTTTAATAACTGTTTTTACCCCTCAAGGATTTACAAATTTAAAGAAAGATAAATTAAGGGATATTTTTGAATAATTCTTGATTTTTATTGGTTTGTTGATAAGGAAAATGACTAATGAATAAAAAAGCACAAAATTTACAAAAATAAATAACTAACCCTCTCATAAATTCAAGAAATAATCAGGGTGCTTCAAGAAAAAAGATATAAATGGTTGGAGCTAAAAGTCACTTATGTAGGAGTAGAACAAAAATGGTTGATTGTCAAAAGTGAATCCCGGAAAAAAAATTATCTCTAGAAGTTAGATAACAAACTTAAACGATAAAAAAAGACGGCATTAAAGCTAGTAAAACAATTATAAAAAACTGGATTTGAAACAATATTATTTGTTATATCACTGTGTTTATTACTATAGGATCTAGGCTAAATAGAGTTGATAAATACTTTAAAAGTTACCAGTAATAGAGTTAAAAAAAAAGTCACAAAAGCTAAGAAATATTCCTACATTAAGATAGATATTTTAATGCTTTCAAGAGTTTTAGAAGTGAGAATTTATTATCTGATATTTTGCCACACAATTTCTGTCCCGTGTTTCAATATTTTTCATGCTAAGGATTAATTTTATCATGGCTAATTTTTTCCAGATAATCAGCCAGATTTATATTTAGTATGATTTTTTTGACTACTTATTAAATACTGACAATATTTTATATAATTCAAGTTCATTTTCAAGGTTTTACAAGTAATTGTTCTGATACTAACAGGACTTAGGCAGTACCGCTATATATAGTGTATCTTTGGCAACAAATTTAGATATTTACATTACAAGTAGTTATTTTGTGTAAGTCCTGACTAACCTAGTATACAAGCAATTTGAGGTAAAGCAAACTTTTAAGGTTTTTGTATTTTGTTGTTCAAGGGATAGCCTATTTAAGGGTAAACACTATATATAGTTTCTTTGGGTAAGTCCTGATGAAATGGAATATTTAGGACTTGACAATTGACAATGACACAATTAAGGTAAACACTGCGTTATATATTAATCCTAACAATGACACAAATAGCACCATTAGGTTCTTGGAAATCTCCTATAACTACTGACTTAATCGTGGCCGGAACAATTGGACTTAGTAGTATTACCATTGATGACAATGATGTCTACTGGATTGAAGGACGACCTTCAGAGGGTGGACGAAATGTAATTGTGCGTTATACTCCAGATGGACAGACAACTGACATTACCCCTCCAGCCTTTAATGTACGTACCCGTGTCCATGAATACGGCGGTGGAGCTTTTTTAGTAGCAGATGGTACGATATATTTTTCAAACTTTGCTGACCAACGTCTCTATAGTCAAATACCGGGTACAGAACCACAACCTTTAACCCCATCAGCAAATCTACGTTATGCTGATGCTGTAATAGATAAACAGCGCGATCGCCTAATTTGTATTCAGGAAGATCACACTATGGGTGGGGAACCTGTCAATAGGATAGTTAGCATTAATCTCCAAAATGGAGAAGATATCCAGATATTAGCAGAAGGTTATGATTTTTATGCCTCACCGCGCCTGAGTACCGATGGTTCAAAACTTTGCTGGATTAGTTGGAATCACCCTAATATGCCTTGGGATGGTACAGAGTTATGGGTGGCTCAGGTGAAAGCAGATGGTTTATTAGATGAAAATCAGTTGGTGGCTGGAGGGAAAGAAGAATCTATTTTTCAACCGCAGTGGTCCCCAGATGGAACCTTATGTTTTATAAGCGATCGCTCTAAATGGTGGAATCTTTATCAAGTGTCAGGACTAACTGAGAAGGCAAATATAGATATATTGCATCCCTTAAATGCTGAGTTTGGAATGCCACAATGGGTATTTGGAATGTCTACCTATAGCTTCACAGCAGTTAATAAAATCCTCTGCACTTTTTCTAGGAATGGAATTTGGAATTTGGCAACTCTTAATACTACTAAAAAACATCTGCAGGAAATAGAAATACCTTATACTTCTATTAGTTATTTAACAGCAAAAGACAACAGAGTTTGTTTTCTGGGAAGTTCCCCCACAGAACCTAGTTCAATTATACAAATAAATCTATCTACAGGTGACATTGATATTTTAAAACGTTCTACAGATTTAAAAATTGATTCTGATTATTTATCTATTCCTCAAACAATAGAATTTCCCACAGAAAATGGTCAAACTGCTTATGGTTTATTTTACCCACCGACTAACAAAGATTACACAGCACCTTTAGGAGAAAAACCACCACTTTTAGTCAAAAGTCATGGTGGTCCAACAGCAGCAACTTCTAGTAGTTTAAGCTTAAAAATTCAGTATTGGACAAGTCGTGGTTTTGCCTTACTTGATGTTAATTATGGAGGTAGTACTGGATATGGAAGAGAGTATCAGCAAAGACTCAAAAATAATTGGGGTATTGTTGATGTTGATGATTGTGTAAATGGGGCTCAATATTTAGCTAAACAGGGATTAGTAGATGGTAATCGTATGGCTATTTCTGGTGGTAGTGCCGGAGGTTATACTACTTTATGTGCCTTAACTTTTAAGGATGTATTTAAAGCAGGGGCAAGTTATTATGGAGTTAGTGATTTAGAGGCTTTAGCAACAGATACTCATAAGTTTGAATCCCGTTATTTAGATGGATTAATCGGACCTTATCCTGAGAAAAAAGAGATTTATAAACAGCGATCGCCGATTAATTTTATTGAGAGTTTATCTTGCCCTGTAATTTTTTTCCAAGGATTAGAAGATCAAATTGTACCGCCAAATCAAGCGGAGAAAATGGTAGAAGTTTTGCAGCAAAAAGGATTGCCAGTGGCTTATGTTGCTTTTGCAGGAGAACAACATGGTTTTCGCCGTTCCGAAAATATTAAACGTGCTTTAGATGGAGAATTTTATTTTTATTCCCGTGTATTTGGATTTACGTCTGCTGAGAATTTAGAAGAGCTAGAAATTATGAATCTTTAGATTTTTTAGGCTGGTGGAAGAGTCGAAAATCTTTTTTCTTTGATTAGTCAATAAATTTTAAGCATTTAGACAAATTTATTGGTATAGTTATTTCAAATAAGAATGGAAAACTTTTTCTACTGAAACCTGGTTATGGCAAAAAATACTTATATCAATCTAAATTAAAATGACTATATATTTACTCTTTAAGTTATATTGGGATTTTTGAGTAGTTATCTCAACGTTGATTGAAGGCCCGCGGTCTCCCCCTGGGGACCTAGGGCATAAAAACTCCATATGTTGAGGTTTTACACATAGATAGATTCGAGGTCCAGCAAAAGAACACTTTTTAAGCTGACCTTAGTTTTTTTTGTAGGATTATCTAGTATTTGTTGGGCAATAAATGATAATTTTATCTGGGAATTAGTAGAAAATTTAATGCTCCAAAATCGTCATAAATTACTATATAATCGAAGGGGACTCAAAGGGATAAATACAGTGGTTAATTAGACTGTAATTTCTGATTAACAATTAATTAATAAGGGTGAGTTTTTTTCATCATATTATTCTCCTATACAGCTTGAATAATTATTCAACAAAGTTAGGGTGCGTAGTGCGATCGCTTTGCCCTCGCACTACACCCCGACATTTCATATTGAGCCTTTTCTTTTTGTTGAAATATTCTTCAGCCCCAGAAGGCAATTTTTTTTCTATATATAGCTTTCAACTAGTTTGTCATCCTGTGAGTTAATCTTAATTAAAACGAATATACAGTTGTTGCAGGTAATATCCCGCGCCAAGGTTTGATCATTATTTATTTCTAAAAATAACATCAGCAACTTGACAAACTTCAGACATTTCTTTAACATCGTGAACCCGTAAAATATCTATATATTGAGCGATCGCCGCCGCACAACCAGCAGCCGTTCCCCACACCCTTTGTTTAGCATCAGGTTGATTTAAAATTTGACCAATAAAACTTTTACGAGATAATCCCACTAAAATCGGACAATTTAAACTTTTAAACCTTGATAAATTACGGATAATTTCTAAATTTTGTTCATAATTTTTAGCAAAACCAATACCAGGATCAATAATAATTTTCTCTCTTTCAATTCCAGCTCTAATAGCTACCTCAATTCTACTCTCTAAAAACTTATAAATTTCCCCAATTAAATCTTGATAGTCTGTCAATTTTTGCATAGTTTTTGGCGTACCTCGAATATGCATTAAAATAATCGGAACTTTCAGATCAGCCACCACAGAAAACATCTCATCATCATAAGTTCCAGCAGAAATATCATTAATTAAATTAGTACCAGCTTCAATAGCTTTTTCTGCAACTATCGCCCTAGTCGTATCAACAGAAATTGGAATTTCCGCACAAACATTTTTTTGACTTCTTAAGAACTTAATTATTGGTAAAATCCGATTAAGTTCCTCATCTATAGAAACAACTTCAGCTCCTGGTCTAGTTGATTGACCACCAATATCAATCATATCAGCACCCGCCTTAACCATTTTTCTTGCCTGTATTAAACCCGTTTCTAGTGTATTAAAATCACCACCATCGCTAAAACTATCTGGCGTTACATTCAAAATACCCATTATGTAGGTGCGTTTTCCCCAAACAAAACTTTCAGTTAAACTTTGCATTTTCTCCTCCCTGTTTACGTGATTAGTTGAATTACATAAGGTAGGAATATTGCATGAAACTTCTCTATATCAGAAGGAAGAGGGAAAAGAGGAGGAATAAATATTGAAAAAAAAGGGGAAAATTATAAAGATAGCTGTTAAAGTTATGATCATAAATTAAGTAATAAATAATTGTGTCTTCGCCTATCCTCTATTCCCTTGAAAAGAAAAATAAGTAACAAATAATTGTCTCCTCGCCTATTCCCTATCCCCTGTTCCCTATTCCCTATTCCCTATTTCCTATTCCCTTGAAAAGAAAAATCTCAAGTTATTGATAGTTAATCAGACGAGCAAAACTATCGGGTTTCAAACTTGCACCCCCAACTAAAGCACCATCAATTTCTGGTTGTGCCATAATTTCATCAATATTACTAGGTTTAACAGAACCACCATATTGAATAGTGATATTAGAATTGTTTAACTTACCACGAATTAAACCAATAACTCGGTTAGCTTCTGTAGCTTCACAAGTATCACCAGTCCCAATGGCCCATATTGGCTCATAAGCAATTACTAGATTTTCTTGATTCACATCAACTAAATCCTTGGCCAACTGAGAGAATATATGTGATTCTGTCTCACCCGAATCTCTTTGTTGCTTAGTTTCTCCCACACAGAGAATAGGAGTTATACCATGCTTCTGAGCAGCTTTTAAACGTAGATTTACTGTTTCATCAGTTTCGCCAAAATATTGACGGCGCTCACTATGACCCACAATTACATAACTAACTCCAACTTCGTTCAGCATTAAGGCAGAAATTTCTCCTGTATATGCTCCTTCATCTTCCCAGTGAACATTTTGCGCACCTAACTTGATCCGACTACCATGCAAAATTTTTGACATAAAACCTAGTGCCGTGAAGGGAGTGCAGAGAACTACTTCTCGTTCTTCGGAGGTTTTTATTAGTTGAGACATTAAACCCTGGAGAAACTCTTTAGCTTCTAGTTGGGTTTTGTACATTTTCCAGTTCCCAGCAATTATAATTTTTCTCACTGTTGATTTTATACACCTTAAACTTTACTATCTGCAAAACTCCAGTCTAAAGCTTTATGAGATATTTTTCTAGACTCAAAGAAGTAATTGCCCTACTTGTAAACATTTTGTTTAAGTTTATTCCTTGAGATGAGGTTTAACCTACTGGCCAAATTAAAATGGGCATCAAATGTCCTGAAGTATTTCTATGGCACTGTATAATACTGTCTCGCCCTGGCCAGTGTCGATAAGCTGAATCTATTGTGATTAATATATATAGTCGTTTTAATTAAGATTGAAACAAAAATTGAGTATAATAAAATTAAGTCAACTAGAAACTATTTTGAACTATGCCTTACAGTTTAGACTTAAGACAAAAAGTAATAAATTTTGTATAAAATGGCGGTACGATTACCAAAGTAGCTCATACATTTGGGATAGGAAGAGCTTCGATATATAGATGGTTATCTCGCCTAAAATTGTCAGCAACTAAGGTAAAAAGTCGTCAAAGAAAATTAGATTGGAAAGAATTAGAAAAAGATGTAAAATAAAATCCATAGTCGATCATTGTCAGACAGAGCTAAAATATTTGGAGTTAATCAACTAGCTATATTTTATGCTTTAAAAAGAATGAATTTTCCTTGAAAAAAAACAACTTCGTTATAGAGAAAGAAATAGAGAATAAAGGATAAAATATTATCATAAAGTACAAAATTTTATCAAAAAATTCGGAAGTAAAAGCCTTGTGTTTATAGATAAATCAGGATTTGAAGATAATCAAGACTCTATTTATGCCTGGTCAAAAAAAGGGAAAAAAGTTTATGGTCAGCCAGAGAAAAAACGAGGTAAAAGATAAAATTTAGTAGCCGGGAGAAGAAAAAAGGAAAAAGATTTAATTGTGCCTGACAGTTACTTTTCCCGTCGCCCTCAAATGAAGACTTTACCTAAAGATGCTTTCTTTTGCAGGAAAGAAAGATTATCCATTGGGGAAGCGTTTGGTAAAATTAGTAGTTGTTGGATTAAGAAAGTTACCCCAGGGAGTCCTATTTTGATACCAGGAGAAGAAATTACTCATTGGCATATACAACGTTTATCTCCTGATATTGTTGTTGAAGTAGTAGGAGTGTGATTAAACTCACATTCCGACTTCATGTTCTATTATGAGAGGCTACAAGACAATATCTATTTAATTTATGTATAATTACTTATGCTCTTTAGTCACTTCAAGTGAGATCATAAAGCTGATGATTACATTCTTATTGAGTATCAAAAAATGTCTTTAATAGAAGAAATAACAATTGAAAATCTTGAGCCGACAAAGGAATAGTTGCAGGGTTAATTGATGAAATAGGAATAAAAGTTTCCCCGGAAACAGACCCGGAAATTCAAGAAATTACTAGGGAATTTAAAAAAAAAGGATATAAATGGTTAGAGCAAAAAGTTACTTATGCTGGAATTAAACAAAGATGGTTAATTGTTGAAAGTGCAGAGCGCAAACAAAGTGAAATCCAGAAATTAAAATCGAAAATTGAACAAGAAAAAAAGACTGCATTAAAGTTAAGAAAAAAAATCAGAAAATACTGAATTTGATACAGTTACTCAAGCTCAAAATTACTTAAAATTAATCAATAAAAAACTTAAATTATGGGACGAGAAAATATTTAGAAATCAAGTCAAAAAAAATTCAGAAACAGTCTATATTCTATCATCATCAAATAGAAACTAAACCAAAAGTCTCAGAAATAGAAAGAAGAACTGCCGCAGCCTGCCGATTTATTTTAGCCACAAATATTGAGTCATCTTCAGACTTTCATTACTCAGAAATACTTTGGAATTATAAAACCTACATACTGGTGATGGTAATGAATCAGATAAAGCAGTATGAAGTCAAATTTTAAGTAATGTAAAAAAACAAATAAAATTAGATAGTATTATGGTCTGTGATAGTGCCTTATTAAGCCAAGAAAACATCCAATTAATCTCAAATTTAAAATGGATAACTCGAGTTCCAATGACTTTAAAAAATACTAAATAAATAATTGGATTTTACCTAGAAAAAGTAAAAGTTTCCCCGGAAACAGACCCGGAAATTCAAGAAATAACTAGGGAATTTAAAAAAAAAGGATATAAATGGTTAGAGCAAAAAGTTACTTATGCTGGAATTAAACAAAGATGGTTAATTGTTGAAAGTGCAGAGCGCAAACAAAGTGACATCCAGAAATTAAACTCAAAAATTGAACAAGAAAAAAAGACTGCATTAAAGTCAGGAAAAAAGTTATAAACAACTGGATTTGATACAGTTAATCAAGCTCAAAATTACTTAAAATTAATCAACAAAAAACTGAAATTATGGGAAGAGCAAATCTTTAGAAATCAAGTCAAAAAAATAAATAAACAGTCTATATTCTATCATTATCAAATAGAAACTAAACCAAGGGTCTCAGAAATAGAAAGAAGAACTGTCGCAGCAGGCCGATTTATTTTAGCTACAAATATTGAGTCTTCTTCAGACTTTCATTGCTCAGAAATACTCTGGAATTATAAAAACCCAAATTGAA
>JAKQYE010000081.1:0-14861 GCA_023356605.1 Trichodesmium sp. MAG_R02
GGTTCCCCACTCCTGAAAAAGACTTTTTCAGCAAGCCCTAGTTAGCTTTGTCAATGACCCGCTTAAAAGACTTAGAAAAGTCATCTGTAGGAACACCCACCATCAATGCCGAATCATGCCGCAGATGAATTTCCACATCCCGTTTTCTTTCCAAAAACAGACTCGCTTCCGATAAATGACGGGGTGAGAGAAAATGAACCACCTGATTAGAGGAACCTCGCCAACCTTTATTATCATTTAATTGCTCAATATATTCTCCGTCAATGAGAACATCTACTAAAGTCAGAATATCATCAATTGCCCGATCTGATTGACTTTGCAACTGCTGAAGAGAAAAACCCGTAAAACAAATAATTGAAATCTGACGACCCTGGCGAAGATAGATGAATAATTCCCTCAGAGCGATCGCTTGTAACATTGGTTCTCCTCCTGAAACCGTGACACCTTCAGTACCCGGAACCGACAAAATCAT
This sequence comes from Trichodesmium sp. MAG_R02, assembly GCA_023356605.1. GTDB lineage: Bacteria > Cyanobacteriota > Cyanobacteriia > Cyanobacteriales > Microcoleaceae > Trichodesmium. The sequence continues at coordinate 473 of JAKQYE010000081.1, forward strand.
CTCAGCTAACTTTTTTGGCTCTATCAAAGTAGCTTGTGTTTGAGGTATCCATTCGGGAGAAACACAACCCTTGCAGTTAAAACAGCAACCTTGTACCCAGATCGCAAATCTTTGGCCAGGACCTAAAGTACGAGTAGCAGAACATATTTCAGCAATATTGAGTAAAGTCATATCAGTACCTGTACAAAATTAATTGAATATTTAGCATAAGTAGCACTAAAAGCAATTAGCATTTTTGCTTGATTTTGTATTCCTGATTCTAATTATAAAATAATAGATTTTTTCGTTTTAGCTTGTTCATTCTGACGACGAGCTTCAGCCAATTCTCCATCGATTTCTGATAATAAATTTCGGATATTTTCCATCATTTTTTCAACTTTATTCTGGTCTATTGGTAGTAAAGTTCCTAGAGCCTTATTAGATTGATAATGGGTATTTATAATAGCTAAAGCTTCCTCAGTAGCAGTTTGATACTTTTGAAATTCAGCATTTGCCGCTTGTAATTGCTCCTGCACCGAAACATATTCTTGTTGTTGCTTTGAGAGTTGATTTCTTTGTTCTTGGAGAAGATTTAACTCTCTGGATAAAGCAGCTGATAAATCTTCTCTTTGTTGTTGAGTTATAGTTATTAATTCCCTCACAGTTTCCGTAGTTTTAATTTCTAGATTATTTTGCCGAGACTGCCAGTATTCAATCTCTTCCCTCAGAGTAGTTTGCTGATGTTCTAGAGCAGTTATTCGATCATCCAATTCTACCTTTTGTCTCTGTAGAGATGTTAACTTTTGCTTTTGTGGTTCCAGGTAAGCAGCTTGAGATTCGAGAGCTTCTTGTAAATTATTAATATCCGTTTCTTTGAGTTCTATTTCTATTTTCTGTAGGCGCTTTTCTTTTTGTTTTAAGTTTTGCAATTCCTGACTTTTTTGCAGTAGTTCTGCCTCTTGGTCAAACAGAATTTTTGCTGACTCTAGTAGCTGAGATTTTTCTTGAGTAATTTTTTGAATAGATGCAAAACCATTGTTAATTTTATCTCTCATTTTGGGTGGAACTGACAACTCTTCTAAATGAGGCAACCAATTATTGAGAACTTCTAATTGTATATCCAGGGTTTTTCTCAGAGCGATCGCCCAAGCTTCCAAAGTATCTGAATCAGTATCTGCTACCTGTTGTAAGATTTCAGCAGTAAAGCTCATTTTCCATAAAATTACTCCTAATTCTACCAATTCAAAAGGCAATTTAATCGTCTCAAATTCCGTAAAATTTTTAGATAGCTGAAATTGCTGAATTAGTCTAATAACTCGTTGTATTTCTTGTTGCATTTCTTGTTGTTGTTCTGGTAGTAAATTCATCACTTAATAATAGGTATAGTAGGTAAATATCAGACAAATATTATATTTTCAATCCTCATCAGGTTTGAGTATATAACCAGGAAACATTTTAGAAATTATCTCACCCAACTCGTATTCAATTTTGCTTTCTCCTCCTTGACTTTCGATTACTAAATAAGCTATGTGAGAGCGGTCTACCTTCATACCAACTCGATATTTTGTATTAGGAGAATAATTAGGTAACTCAATCATATTTGGCAGAGAGTTTTGATGTTTAAAACCTTTAGATTGAATTTGTACCCACAAAGTAACAGTTACTCGTCGTTCTATTGGTTCAATTTCTTTCTCATAAAAATTTGTCTCTGCCAAACTATCTAAACTAGAACCTCCTTTAATCAAAGGAATATTTATTTTATCTCTTTCTCCTGTAAGAGCAATTGTTTCTAAGATAATACCTAAAGTATGAACATATTTTTCTGTAGGCTCAACTAAACCATTAGCAATCAAACAAGCACCATAAGAGATAGCATAAGCACTATTAGTAATATTAAAGCTTTGCTCAATTCGCACATCATTTCTCTCAAAACCCAAAATATTTTTAATCTCTTCTTGCACTAAAATAAACTGAGAAAATCCACCCACCATAAATAAACGATCTATTGAATAACCTTGGATTTTAATTTGCTCAATAACTCGTTTCATAACTTTTTGAATTCCTTGAGCAATAGGAGTAAATGCTTTCTGAACCTCCTCTAAAGAAACCGAATATCCTTCACCAAATTTATAAGCTTCATCATTAGCTTTGTCTTCTGGAGCATCCAGATAATTTATGAGTCTTCTAGTAGCTTTTACATGATTAGCAATTTTAACATTTTCAAATTCTCTAAGTAAGCGAATAAACTTTGAATCATTTTCCTGAATCTGTTCACCAAATTGTTTTTGATATGCTATTTGAACAATATTTTTATCGAAAGCAACCCCAGCAGATTCTAACCCTTTATCTCCTTCTCCATCAAAGTAGAGAACTTCAATTTTATTGTTGCCATAAATTCGACATAAACTCACATCAAATGTCCCACCTCCCATGTCGCAAACTAATAAGTTACCCTGAAAAGGATTAGTATTTTTTTCCTGAGCACGACGCTGCATTTCCCAAGCATAATAAGACGCTGCTGCTATAGGTTCGCTTACCAGTTGAATTAGTTGTTTTTCTAATCCTAAATCTTTCTTAATTAACTCCTGTAAACGTTCCCTACCGAGATTATAAATATCCCGCTGCCAAATTTCTGGCACTGAAACAACTAAACGTGAAATTTCTCCTTGTTCTTTAGTAAAACTATAGTCATTATCTGGAGAAATTAATAGTTCTTTTAAGTAATCAATAGTAACACTGATAGGAGTACGATTATTCTTAAAATATTGATTAAATTCAGATTCTGGTAACGGCAATCGCATTTTAAATTGACTGTAAGTTTCAATCTCAGGCTCGTAGACAGCAATTTTCCGAGCTGAAGACCCTATTACAATACCTTCTAAGTCATAGGCAATGAAAGAAGGAATATACTTTTCTCCATCTAATGGTGGATAGGAATAAGCTTCAGGTTTATCGTTAGTAATAAAAGAAATAATTGAATTAGTAGTTCCGAAATCTAAGCCAATTTTCATAATATATAAAGAAGAAAAAAGTAGGAAGAAGGAAAAAGGAAGAGAGAAAGTAAATGAGTCTATAGAACCATATAGTTTAGTTAGGGATTTTTTTGGTAGCCCTGTAATCTGAAGAGCTACTCTAATGGTTCCATAATTTATGAATTTTGGTATTACTTAGTATATAGCAATCGTCAATGATTTGTGAAAAAAACTGTAGGGATTTGGTTATATAAATCCCATTTTCGGGCTTTTATGGAGACAAAACCCCTTTTTTATAAAATGTTACAACCTATGGACAAATTGGTATAAGACTACCTCAAGTGGCAAGATTAAAAATATTATTGGTAATAGTTTCATAATTTGTATAGTAAATATTTGGAATTTTAATTATGATATACTATTACGAGTATTATATTGACTCATAGAAAGAATTAAATAGTATGGAACAATGTCCCATATGTGATACTGAATTTACGAAAGGAGAGGTTGATTATTGCGCTACTTGTGGTTGGGATTTAACTCCATATCCGATAAGTTTTGAATTACCAGAGTCTTTTGTTCAGAAGGAACGGGATAAAATTTATTGGGCTAAGAATTTATGGCAGAAAATGGAATCTCAATCAGGGCAATATAAATCCGATCTATCTCAACTACAATCTCAATTTTCTGATGCCCAATTAAAAATAGAAAATTTGGAGGCAGAAAATAGAGAATTATCGTCTCAAATAGAAGGCTTAAATCAACAATATTTTGACTTACAAACTCAGAATAAAGAAGTAGCAAGGCAATTAGATAATTCAGAAAGTAAAATCCAAAATTTGGAGGTAGAAAACAGAGAAACTTTGTATCAAATAGAAAAATTCAATAGACAACATTCTGACTTAAAAATTCAAAAAAAAGAAGTAGAAGAGCAATTAAGAAATTCGGAGGACAATTGTTCCCTACTGCAAAGGAAAACAGAAAAGTTGAAGGCAGAAAATAGGGGAATGTTGTCTGAAATAGAAAGGTTAAATCAACAATATTATGACTTACAAACTCAGAAAAAAGAAGTAGAAGAACAGTTAAACTCGTCTCATTACAAATCTTTTCATTTGCAAACTGAAAAGGAAAGATTGGAGAAAGATAGGAAAAATTTTGTCTTTCATGTAGAACAGTTAAATCAAGAACTATCAAATGTGAAAAATGAGTTATCTGAAAAGAAAAGAGAATTAGAAGAACTTGAACAAGAATTATTATCTTTGCGATCGCAAAAACCCACAGGTAGAAACTTCAGAGGAAAAAAAGATATCTGGGATCTAGAAAGTTAATTACCAATTAACCCTTTGTTGCCTATTGCTATTTTCGATGAGGAAACTTATTTTGTACGACTCTAAAAATTAACTCAAATCTAAATCAATTTGGATCTTTTTTCCACTTAAATAAATATCTGTACTACTTAAATCTTGTTCTCTAGCTAGTAGATTTATCATTTCTATAGTTTTTTGGAATTGCATTTCTGCTTGTCCTAAACTTTCGTTCAGTCTCCTAATTTTATGTCTATTAATCCATCGATTAAATAGATTACTTTCCAGAACCTCAAGTTTATCCTCAATTTTTGTGAGTTCTTCATCCTGTATTCGTGCTTGTTCTGTCAGGATACAATATAAGACAAAAGCTACAGGAATATCAAGATTTCTAGGTTCAATTTTTCCATTATCGCTATCTTCAGCAAGCTCCTTACCTAAAGTAATTGGGCAGATCATTACTAACCAATCAGAGTCAGTAGCAAACAAAGGAGGAAACATTTTTTTGACATCTTCCATTAATTCTCTTTTGTTTCTATGATAACAATAGTCATACTGAGTAACAATAATAACAATTGGAAAAGTTTTTTTTCCAGTTTGTCTTCTATTGTTGATACTCAAATATTCCAGATACTTGCCCATGAGGTTAGCTTTACTTTCCATTGCAACCTTTTGCAGATTAGCCTCAGTAACTGGCTCCCTTAAATATTTGCCTGATATACAGAAGAAGAAGCCATTAGATTCAGCAGCATAATCTCTAAGTGTTCTAACGTCACTAGATAGGTCTAACATAGAACCGCCACGGTAGTCTAGCCATTCAAATTCCATCAATGGTTTGTATGCGTAGCAAAGTTCAAAGTTGTAAATTTGAGGTGTATCGGTACCTCGAGGCCAACGTTTAATACCAGAATTGTCCACAATTGCTGACCATAAGGCAGTCAGTCGAATGCCTTCGTCTGGATCGGTTGCCTTGAGACTGAATCTACTACGATCTTGAATAGCTGTATACATTCCTAACATAAAGCAGGTTTTGCCTGAACTTGAATCTCCTAGCATTAGAATTTTAATTTCCTCAGACATCTTGCTCTTCTTAACTCAACTAATAGTAAATATAAATTTTAATATCAACGATACTATCTTTTCTTTTTGGATTTTGGAGTTTTTGAATCTGTAGTTGTGCTGCTCTCAAATATTATTCCTAAATAAAACCCAACTAATAGACTTATAAGTATAGCTATAGCTAAGGTATATTTTTTCCAGATAACTAAGATCACCAAAAAAATAAGAATTGAGATTAATAATAACCCTCTTAGACGTTTCCAGGAAATAGAATATAATAACATTTCTATAAGAATATCAGGTGAATTGCTGGAGATATGTGGTGTATTGGAAGCATCTCTATTGCCAGTTGTTGTAATGTTCGATGGTTCAGATGTAACTTTTGATTTCCGTTTAACTAACTTTAGACGTTGAGGTACATTAAAAACTGTGGCATTTGAAAATGGTCCTTGTAAAACATCTTCTTTTCGGGTAAAACCCAGGCAAATAGAGAGGGGTATCCACCTATTTGAATTCCTCAAGAATCTACAACTGTTTTCCCATAAATTTTTTCTATTATCTGGACTGTCAGGCCACACTAAAGCTTGATTTTCTACTTCCGAGCAGGGGATAAAGGGGGTAAAGTTTGGGTCGATAAATTTATTAAAGACAAAGGTATTAAAATCACTTCTTGACTCTGATTCTGCCACCTTATAATAATTTAGTTCTAACTTAAACTCATACGGATATTTATCAATATCAATCTTTCTATTAATTAATTGGTAATCTTTTAGATGCCACAAAGTCTCTAAAGATTCTAATAAATACTTAGACTTAAAAAAATCAAGGTCTTCTAAGTAACACAAAATCTTCAAAGAATCAAAGTATGCGTTGATTTTAGCAACATAACCAACGAAAATATAGAGTGATCGCCCAATAGCATCGTTGGCCATATATTCATACCGTGGCTCGGAACCAATCAGTTTTTGAACCATACAAGTCACTCCGAAAACACAATGCTTATGATTTTTAAATAGAGACCAACGAGAACTATCTTCTAATCCCTCTGGATACACTGTAGTCCCACGAATATATTTGCGTGCCCAATTCTGTTCTTCTATTCCAAAATCATCGGGAATGGCCAGAAAACGATAATCGGCTTCTTTGGTTCTACCGTAAATTATTACAGACCATGAGTCCATAAATTCATACCTCTACCTCTACAATTAGGGACACTAATTTATATATTATCTACTGTTTTATTGAGTTTTCAAATGAAGAACTCTTGGCCAACTCCTCGCCTACGAATAGGAATTTTCGATATATTAAATATCTCTACTATCATAATAACTGTTATAATTAACTGCAAGATTTGGAATATTTTCGTTAAAACTGTCCATTAGACATTTCAAAAAGAATATAGGGTCTTAAATTCAATATTCTACCTACATCAATATTCTACATACATAAGGTATGAAAAAAGGTAGATAATTTGGAGAGATGTCTATTGTTAAGAGCCTAGAATATTACAATTATTTTAAGATAAAAAAATAAACTAATTATGAGAAATCGCATTCGACGTCGATCTCGTCGTCAGAATAAACCCCAAGAAGAGCGTGATATAGCCTTAATGGTTGTACTGACTTTTTTCAACCTTGGTAGTGGTGCCACAACTATCTTGGGAGTCATGCAAATATTACCAATCAAATATTTAGCTTGGACTCTTGGCGGTGCTGTTCAACTAATGTTGTTCATCTTACAAGCAGGATTAGCAGCGAATCGCACTCCTTTACGCAAATGGTTAGCGATTATGGTATTAGCTACCGCCAGTGTTTATACTAGCTTTTTTACTTATTATGACACATTAGCTCAAAAAACGAATCTAGAGCGGAATAAGGATCTGGCAGTCGCAGCTCATAGCAGATTAATTAGGGAAGTCTATACGCCAATAGAAGACCATCTCCGAGATTTACAAGAGGATGCTAAAACACTTAGAGCAAAGGCAACGGCAGAACAAGAAAGAGGCATTCAAAGTGGATTTATTGGTTATGGAGACCAAGCAAGGGAACTAGATGAGCAAGCTTTAGATAAAGAGACCAAAGCTCAAAATTTTGAGAATACAGTTAATCAACTTCGTCCATTGTTTAAATACGATCCCAAAAACCTGAAGCCAGTCGATATTCTGAACAATGATAGAAACGCTCTATCTTCTGCACCAGAAAAATTTCATAAAAATTATCAATTAGAGCGTGGTGATTATATAGATGAAGACTTGGAAATTTCCTTACTGGCCCCATATTTTAAAGTAGTAAAGAGTCGGGAGGAAGCTGCACTTATAGCTTTGTTAATTGCAATAATAGTAGATGGGATAGCAATTATGTTGGGAACAGCAATTGTTGTCAAGTTGATACCACCCGAAGAACGTCGCTCTCCTATTGCTATTGTTGGTAATTCTATCGCTAATTTTATTAGAGATATTAAAAAAACGTCTGCCAAAGTAGATAATGCTAGTAGAGAGTCTTTCCTAGCAGAAGACGAGGATTTGCAGGCTGCGGTAGAATATGTGACTTTGAACGTGAAAGGAAAAGGTTCAAATTTTCTCAACGATTTTTACTATGCTATCTTGGAAATAGAACCACATACTATTAATTATTCAGCACTGACGCAAAAATATAGAAATTATGATAATATGCAAAATCCAGTCCGAGCATTTATTGATAAGCTAACAGAGCCAAGAAGGTTGTGGGTAATAAGAAACCAGGAAAATACTGAGTGGATGGTGCCGCCAGCACATTATCATCAACTTGTAAATTGGCTACAAAAAGAAATTAAACGCCAAAAAAGTTTGGAGGCAGAGAAAAAGATAGATTATGGTTTTGGATTTTCTGAAGAAGAAACTCCTGTCAAAGTTCAAATACCTAAAATGCCAGTAAATCCTAATTCTAACTAAGTTACGACTTAAGCCAAAGATGAAATAATATACCATTTGTAGGTGTTGACTGCCGTTAAACCCCTACTATATATGGTAGTTATGTTTAAGTTTTGTGAGTGTTATGTCTGATGACATCCATAATTATAGGGCTTTTGAGATTGATAAACCACATCGCCACAACCAAAGCCTTGTAGGGAAATTCCTAGGAATGTCCCTACTGTAGTCTACTAAAATAAAAACGGCTGTAAGCGAATTTGATATTACTCAAATAAAAAGAGGAGAAAAATTATGAGCGGTGAAAAATGTAAATATGTCAGGGTTGAAGAACAAGAGTTACGAAGACTACGAGAACAAGAAAGTCGCTTACGTTCGGTACAAAATGATTTGCCCGAGCGATTGAATGCTGTAAGAGAACAAGCACGACAAGAATTTCAACAACGACTGGCACCACTGGAAAATCGCGCTCGCCAGCAAGAACAAGAAACTCAAAAGCTCAAAAGTGGTTTAAAAGATTTGGAAAAACAGACTCAAAAACGCTTACAAAGACAACGAAAAGAGTTTCAAACTGCAGTAAAAGAATCAGAATCTCGCCAAAAGCAGGCCCTACAAAGAGAAACTAATCGTTTGGAGTCTGCCATGGCTCAAGGTTTTGAGTCACAACGTCGCGAATATTTGCAAATTACTCAGCAACAGAGACAAGAATATATTCAGTTGCTCGAACACCAGGACACTAAATTCACTCAATTGATTGATGAGGAGCGACAAGCTCGACAGGAACAAATTAAACAGGTCGTGGCCAATATACAGGAAGAGAGAGAGCGCAAAGCACAACTTGCTACCGATATGCTAGCAGATGTAGAGACAGTTTGGGAACAAATTAATCGGGATTATCAACACGAAAGATTTGCACCAGGAAAATTAGCAGATTTGCGTCGGGGACTGGAAATGGCCAGGAGTAATATTCAGTCTGGGGTGAATGAGGCAGCGATCGCTAATGCCCAACAAACTTATTTAGACTTAGCAGATTTACGCTTGGAGTTGGAGCAGAAAGAACAAGAGTGGCAATTACTGTATAATTCGGCCTGGGAAGATTTGCGGAGTTTAATTGCTGAAGTGCAAGCCAACCGAGAATGTGAAATTGAAGTTGGTAAAGATAGTGAGACTGAGAAGTTTAAGTTTGAAGTAGATTATTGGGTTGATGGGCGTTTGAGTAAATACGAGGAGCAACTTGCTGAATTAGAGTCGCGACTAAAAGCTGGAGAATTAACCTTAAGTACAGAACAAGTAATACAGTTAGGAGCAGAAATTACCGCTTTACAACCAACTTTAGGAGAAATTGTGGAACAGGCAAAGTTGGCAATTTTAGGTTCTCAGTTGCGAGCGGAAATTGCCGATCGCGTTGTGGAAGTTTTAGATTCTTTAGGATATACTTTGGTAAATTCTGATGATGCAGTTTATGAAGGAGATGACGAGCGGAATGCTTATGTAGTAAAAGTGAAAAACATTGCTGGGGATGAAGTGGTAACAGTTATTAGTCCAGAAAAAGAGTTTGGAACAAATTCAGTTTCGATTAATTCTTTTAGTCAAACTTTAGTTGATGAGACAGCAACTCAGGAAAATGCTAAGGCGATTTTTGATTCTTTAGAACAGGAGAAAGTTCAGGGTGTTGGGGATGTGGAGTGCAATCAAGAAGCGCGACAGGATTATTATAACATGAGAGAAGTACAGCAGCGTTCTCAAGAAGTAAAAAAAGAGGAAAGAGGAAGAAATAGTTGAGAATTACCACCCTAGTTATTGTTGATTATTCAGGACTTACACAAAATATGAACAGGACTTACGAAGGCAAACTCCGCAAACCCGGTTTCTCCTAGATATTTATGTGTTAAAAACAACGATTTACTGTAGAAACCGGTTTTTTTTGCGTAAGTCCTGATGAAAATATACCCCATCTGTAGGGCTTAACAGCCGTTAACCATTACTAGATATGGCGCTTGGTGCGTAAGTCCTGTTATTGTTATATGTAGGGACGTTGTATCCAACCTCTCTACCCATACCCCCGCTCAATAAAATATTAAATTGTTAAAAATGACTGTAGAAAGAATTACAACAGGATTAAATTTACAATCTGGCGATCGCTTCCTCATCCTCTATGGTAGCAATACCAGCGACAGTTTTTGTACCCCCGACCTTCTATTACAAGACATTGAACAAGTATTGCATCAATATCTGCAATCTCAAAATTTTCAGAGAATTCTCTTTTATTCAGGAGTGCAAAAACTCTACTTTCTCGATCAACAATCCCGCGATCTCTGTCGCCAGCAGCCTCAAAATACAGCCCATAATTCTGCACCAGCACCAAAAATGCGAGTAAAATCTGGTCCCCTGGGGCGGAAACGTCGCTTGTTAGAGCAAGAAAAACCGATACCCACACCTGCGCCCACGAATTCAGCAACACCAAGATTACAAGATACTCAAGTTATACCAATCTGGGAAAAAGTGATGACAGATAACCAACAAAAATCAGCCATCGTTTTCTCTAACGCCGAAGACCTAGCAGAATTTGATAATAGACGTGAGTTATTTGGGCGATTTGTGAATTGGTCTCGACTACCTCCAAGCAATCACAATATTTGTATTTTGATTTTTCACCACGAAAACCGTTCCGAGCTACAACACTTTTGCCAGACAATAGGATTGACATTTTTAGCTAATCTCATGGCTAATCGCGATCGCTCACATACACAATGGTTCAATTTTCATCGTCTAAACGGACCCAATGTTAGAGAAATTATCGCTCTACAAAATTATTTTCGACTAGAACATCAAAAACCTGTAGATTGGAAAAGTGTTGAATCCTTACCAGTATATATGGCAGCAGAAAATCGCTCTTTAAATTATTGGTACGATCGCTATTTAACTTCGGAAGAAATTTCCCTAACTCAAGCACGACAGCAAAATTGGCTCTCTGGGAATATTAGCACTCAACCAGCTTTAGAGCGATTAGAACAAATGATTGGTTTGCAGACAGTTAAAGATAAAATTCGAGGATGGATGCGCAAATTGGAAGTCGAGAGCGATCGCCAACGGCAAGGATTAACACAAGAATCACCCCGCTTACATCTAGTATTCAAAGGTAATCCCGGCACTGGCAAAACCACCGTAGCCAGGTTAATTGGGGAAATATATCGCGACTTAGGATTACTGGCTCGAGGTCATGTGCGGGAAGTAGCACGGGGAGATTTAGTGGCAGGTTATGTGGGGCAAACTGCAATTCAAACTAATGAAGCAGTAGATGATGCTTTAGACGGAGTGCTGTTTATTGACGAAGCTTATACTTTGAGTCAAGGTGGTAATGCAGATTTTGGTCAGGAAGCGATCGATACATTATTAAAAAGGATGGAAGATAATCGCGATCAACTGGCCGTCATTGTGGCAGGATATCCAACACCGATGGATGAGTTTATTAATTCTAATCCTGGTTTGCAGCGACGCTTGGCAACAGAAATTGTGTTTGAGGACTATACCCCAGAAGAATTGCTAACAATTTTTTGTCAGCGAGTCTCGCGGGTACAGTCTTCTATTGCGCCTCAGTTAGAAGATACTTTGAGAAAATTATTGACGCAGTTGTATGAAAGTCGCAATGAGAATTTTGGCAATGCTGGTTTAGTGGAAAATCTATTTAATCAAATGGATAATTTACGAGCATCTCGGGTAATAGAAGCAAATCTTGACCCTATTCGAGAACCGTTTCAGGTTGAAGACTTGCCACCCCAGTATCAAGCAGGTGGTAGTAAAGAGGAGAATTTAGCAGATTTGTTAGAGGAATTAGAAAATAAAATTGGTTTAAATTCCGTCAAATCAGCAATTCGAGAGATAGTCAATAATCAGTTAGCAAACCAACAGTTGGAAGCAGCAGGGTTGCCAGCGGGTGGAACTGAGACATTACACATGATATTTTCAGGAAATCCGGGAACAGGTAAAACTACTGTAGCGCGATTAGTGGGGAAGATTTTTAAAGCTTTAGGGTTGTTGCGTCAGGGACATTTTACTGAAGTAGTTCGTAGGGATCTAGTAGCAGAATATGTTGGTCAGACCGCAATTAAAACTGCTGAAGTGGTGAAGTCTGCTTTGGATGGAGTTCTGTTTGTGGACGAAGCTTATGCTTTAACAAGGGGGAGTTCGGCAAATGATTTTGGCCCAGAGGCGATCGATACTTTAGTGCCAGCATTGGAGAATTATCGCGATCGTATGGTAGCAATATTTGCCGGTTATTCTCGTGAAATGGAACAGTTTATAGCAGCAAATCCTGGTATAGAATCTCGCGTTGCTTACAGAATAGAATTTCCTGATTATTCTGGTAGAGAAATGCTACAAATTTTTCTGAGTATGTGTCATCGGGATCAGCGTATTTGTCCGTCGAATGTGTCAGTAGTTTTAGGAAATATTTTTACATATATGTATCAAAATCGTGGTGCAAATTTTGGCAATGCTCGTGATGTTCGCAACCTTTACGAACAGATGGTAAAAAAATTAAAAAATCGGATTGTACAATATAATCTTTTGGGTGAAAAAATGGTTAAATTTACTATAGACGATATTCCGAATAAGTATAAATTAAATAAATAGTAACTCTAGCAGGTTTACCCGGTTGTAATCCTGGATTTAAGTATGAATAAGAAGAAAAAATATAGTATTCGTAATTTGGTATAATTTAGCCAACCTAACAATAAACCTGATGTTAAATATTCTCTTTGTTTGATCCAGGAGTTTCAGTTAATAGTTATACCCTTAGATAATAATAATTTGCCATGGGAATTATCTCAATGTTTTTATAAAAAAAAACCGGGATTTTAGAGGAATTGAACAATTTTATCAAGCTTGGAGAAAATCTTATAGTTCATTCTTTGATACCAAATTTTTTCCTATAAGAATAAAAAAAAGGAAATTTACCAAAACAATATTCTTATTTAGATGACTTTGCAGAACAAGAATTAAAATTAAAAAAATCTCTGAATTCTTGGTTAGATTGTCATGAATTTCAGTCAATCAGGGAAGCAATTTTGAGTTGTTTTAATTATGATGACGAAATTAAATTTATTATTCAAACAGAAGATATTTTTTTAAGAAAACTGCCCTGGTACGAATATAAACTATTTGATAATTACCCTAACTTAGCTATAGTTTTTTCTAAGATTGAATCTTCAATTACAGTTATAAATCCCCAAAATAAACAGAAAGAGTAAAATAAAAAACAAGTCAAAATACTTGCTATTCTAGGAGATAGCTTAGATATTGAAGTAGAACAAGATTTAAAGCAATTGAAAACTCGACTGCCTGATGCTTATATCTTGGAGATGATTAATCCGACGAGAGAAGAATTAACCGATAGATTATGGGAAGAAAATTGGGATATATTCTTTTTTAGCGGTCATAGTTCATTAGATATGGATAGGAATGAAGCCTGGTTTAAACTTCAACCTAATCTGAAAAATCAAATCATAGTTTATTTGACGATCTTATTACTAGCTAGAGACAATAAATATCAATTTATATTTTTCTTATTAGATTTTTATTATCCTACTGAATATATAACGATTCAAAAGTTAAAATACGGTTTAAAACAGCAATTAATAATGGATTACAATTGGCAATATTTAACTCATGTGATGGTTTAGGTTTCGCAAAAAAATTAGAAGAATTACGACTGCCAGCGACAGTTGTTATGAGTGAAAAAATACCTGATGAACTTTCACCTAAGTTGTTACAATATTTCCTTGATTTTTTTGCATAACAAGGAAATACTTTAGAGTTATCTATCAGAAAAACTAGAGAAAGATAATCTACTTTTGATAATAAATATCCCAGTGCTAGTTGGCTTCCACTTGTTTGTGAATTAGCAAAACTGAATCTTTAACTTAGCACAAATTAGGAGGATTACCAGCTTGTCCTTATCGAGGTTTATTTACCTTTACAGAAGAAGATAGCGAGTTATTTTTTGGAAGAAATAAATTTATTAAACAGCTAGCAGAAGCGATCGTAACTAAATCATTCGTTACTGTTATGGGAACATCAGGAAGTGGTAAGTCTTCAGTAGTATTGGCTGGTTTAGTTCCTTATTTGAAACGACAAGCAAAAGAAATTTTAAAAGAAATTAAAATTGCTAT
>JAKQYE010000081.1:14961-23108 GCA_023356605.1 Trichodesmium sp. MAG_R02
AATCATTCGTTACTGTTATGGGAACATCAGGAAGTGGTAAGTCTTCAGTAGTATTGGCTGGTTTAGTTCCTTATTTGAAACGACAAGCAAAAGAAATTTTAAAAGAAATTAAAATTGCTATTTTTACTCCCGGACATAATCCTTTTTATGCACTAGCTAGTGCTGTTATATCTTTGCAAAACTCAACTAACAAGAATCAACAAACATTAGATAAATTCAATTTATTAACTCAATTACAGCAAAATACTCAAACATTAACTAAAAATCTTGAAAAAATTATCTAGGAATTATGCAAAAACCGGGTTGATCTAGGAAATTTAGTAAATTGAATAATCAGGGCAATAAACCCGACTTATTCTTTGGGTGTGTAAAGCCCTAAATAGATCAGTTTACGTATTGCTTCTATATATGGTGTATTTTTGATAAAAATTTTCTGATATTTACACTACAATTATTGTCTTTGCGTAAGTCCTGTTAATCTCTAACCGTTCCCTTCTGCTTTATCTTCATAATAAGGCACCTGTCTAAACCGAACTTAGTATTAGCTATTCTCTAACTACAAAAAATTATCCCTGTACTTCAGGAACGACATCAATTTTTCAAATTCAAACATTTTAATTTTCTACTCCTTCCAAAATACCCAGTAAAACTTCACTTAAATCTTTAAGATCGTCTGGCATTTTAAATAAATTAATATCTTGTGTAATTTGTTTTTCAGTTTGATTTAACTTACCAAAACGCCACACATCTCCCATTGTGACTGCGCCATATAAAATATTATTTTCTGCAACTTCAGCCAATGCAATTAACTCTACAGCTAGCTGAGTAAAACCTCTAGTTAAATCGTCATTTTTCGCTTCAATAACTAACAAATCATTTGTAGAACGTAATAAATAATCCAAACTACCTTTTAACCAATCATTAACTTTCAAAGGATATTCAATTCTTAACTGACAATGACAACAATGAACAATTTCCAATAAAATTGGGGAGACTAAAATTTCTCGTCTAGCAGTTTCATTACTTAAATTAACAAAAGGTAAAATATCCTCTAGTTTATTCTGTATCTCCGATAAACCTTCTAATGTTTTTCTTGTCTTTGGTAAAGATAAACGAGATTTAACTAATGAGTAACTTAACTCTGCGAGAATTTCATCAGCTTCATAAGGTAACTCAAAATAAGACCGAAAAGTATAAGATTGACCCTCCTGTAATATCTTTATTTTAGACATCGCAAAACTCCATTAATATTACTTCTTATATCATGGTTCTGAAAAACTTAAATTCCCACCTTAAATTTTGCTGAAAATTTGTCATTTCTAGTAATTTCAGGACTGACGCACCCATACAAGAAATCTGCTTACCCTAATTATGATTTTTTTCTCAGGACTTACCCATAACTACCATGTACAGTGGGAATTATAGAACTCGAATATTGGGCGTGGACATAGCTAAATGCTAAAACTCACTCAGGGGTAACTTCTGACTTCTGACAAGTTGTTGATCTATATAGCAATCTTATGAGTGTTCGTGGCAAAAATCCTACTGCTTTTTACGGAATGGGAAATAGGGAACAGAGAATAGGTAAGAGTTTTAAAAGTTTTATTTACTTAACTATAGTTATTTTAAATAAGGATGAAATATTTTTTTATGCTGAAACATACTGATAGCAAGAAATATTTATCTCAATCTAAATTAAATTAACTATATATATAGTGTTTTTGCCTAAGTCCTGAAAGACTTAGAGGGCAAACCATAGTTATTCCTTCTGTGAACTTCAGGAGCAAGGATCCCAATTGAAATATTGAAGTTTATTTTTTTTCCTAATCTAGGATGGACTTGCTTGAGGCCTAATTTTTTGGTAAAACAGGCCAAAAGTTATTAGCTAGTCATCAAGACAATGAGTTAGGCAAAATTTAAGTTAATCTTAAAATAATGATAATTATCGAATTTTGTTGATAAGTTGGTAATAAAGCATTCTTAACTAATAATGCTTTTTCGTGAGCTAAGAGTTAATAGCTTTCTTTCTGTGGGGCTGTGGCTCAGATGGATAGAGCAAGCGCCTCCTGAAGTATCGGGCACTATGTGAGGAAACTCCGTGAGTGAATGTGGTCAAACTCAAGGAAGCCTAAGTCTTTTATTAAAGATAAGGTAATCTTGAGCCAAGCTTTACCTCATTAGGGGTAAAGAAGGTGCAGAGACTAGAGTTTTAAGGAGTCATTAAAATTCTCCTTAAGCGTTAGGCCACCACCTAAAGCAATGATAGCTATGGTGAAGGGATAGTCCAGAGAGTGGGGAAACTCACACAAATCTGAAGCGCTAGGTCGCGCGTTCGAATCGCGCCAGTCCCGTAAATCTAAATTTAAAAATCAAAATTCCATTCTCCCTTATCTCCCCTCTATCCCTTACCGAAAAATTGGGTTTAAAGCCTCGCCCTTCTGGGGCGACTCTTTAGTTGATTTTTTTTCACAGGTCATGTCCTTCTTGCTTTTTAGTTCCCAAGAAATATATTAGTCGCGGGTGGGCATGCCGAAACAAGAAACGGACGGGTCGGCAAGTGTAAGACTACTGCCAAAGTAGCAGCAGTCTGTGAAACGTCTACCCGCCGAAGAG
Source organism: Trichodesmium sp. MAG_R02 (assembly GCA_023356605.1). Lineage (GTDB taxonomy): Bacteria > Cyanobacteriota > Cyanobacteriia > Cyanobacteriales > Microcoleaceae > Trichodesmium. The sequence goes on from JAKQYE010000081.1 coordinate 17,575, forward strand.
CTACGGCTCGGTAGGAATTCCCGTGACTTTAGGCCGGGGAGGATGTCAACTCAGTCCTTTACACGCAAAGTTTCTACCTACTTCCATACTCCTACTCCGGATGATAGATAGTACTTTTTGAATATTTATATTAAGACTATTTCCATCTGTAAGATTACAGATGGTTTTTTTATTTTAAAAGATATGGTTTTAAGGGTAGTTTCCAGTAAAAAATTATACAAAGGATTGAAGATTTCTCTAATTTCGTGGTTTTTAATAGGATTTCTAGTGACTTTTTGGATTAGTTACCAGCAAATTGCTGGAACCATTGAATCTCCTCAAGCTTTATTAGTGCTTGGCGGGGCCATAGAAAGAGAAGTATTTGCCGCAGAATTTGCCCGCAAAAATCCTAATCTAGATATCTGGGTATCTTCTGGTACTAACCCAGAATATGCACGGTGGTTATTTTCCCGGGCTGGTATATCACAAACCCGTCTACATTTGGACTATCATGCCGTAGATACCGTCACTAATTTTACAACAATAGTCGATAAACTAAAATCCCAAGATATTACAAGTGTTTATTTAGTTACCTCCGATGACCACATGCGTCGCGCTACAGTTATCGGCAAAATCATCTTGGGTAGTAGGGGTATTACTTTTAAACCCCTACCAGTTTCCTCTGGGCGATCGTCGGAACCTATCGCAAAAGTAATTCGAGATGGGATCAGAGGAATTATTTGGTTAACTACCGGTTATACAGGAGCCAATTTTGTGCATCAGTTTTCCCCTTGAGTTTCCCCATATTCTTGGACTAAAACAAAAGGCTGTACTATCAAAGCATTAAACTTTTTAGTATCATTACCATTCCAAACCGACAATTGTTCTTCAGAAGGCTTACAAATAAGTTCTTGGCTAATCCAATCTTGTACAGAAGATGTATTATCAGAAGCCATCGCTACTCCCACATCTAGCAAATCCAATTTTTGGTCTATAATTACTACAGAATCACGTTTAACATGAGGCACTAACCAATTCCATTCAGCTACATCCAAATTTTCAGCTAATTGTTCTCTAATATCTGGCATTTTTTTTGTAATTAAATTTATTAACGTCCTAAATCGTGCATTTTATTAATTATATCTGCACACTTATGACTAACTTGTAGTAACTCTTCTTTTTTCGTTGATTCAGGAGGAGGTATAACATGTCCTATTCTGACAGTTATTGGTACAGCAGCATTAGCTATTAGACCTTGATGTTTCACTACATGAGTACCCCAAACACAAACTGGTAATAATGGTACTTTTGCCTTTGCAGCAATTAAAGCAGCACCCAACTTTGGTTCTGTAATTCTACCATCAGGAGTTCTAGTTCCTTGTAGAAATATGCCTGCGGCCCACCCTTCTGCTAAATTATTCATAGCCGAACGAATAGCACTTCTATCTATCGATCCCCTTTTGACAGGGTAAGCACCATATAGGGTAATTATCTGCTTTAAAATTGGCACTTTAAATAATTCCTCTTTTGCCATATAAGCAACAGGTCTTCTTACACAAACAGATAAAATTGGAGGGTCCAGATCGCTAGCATGGTTACTAACGATGATTAAAGAGCCTTGTTGTGGAACATTTTCGATACCATAAATATTACTGCGAAAATAAAAACGAAGAATAGGAACTATTACTGACCATTTTAATAACCGATAAAGAAGTAAATTCTTGACTGGTTCGCGATTTCTAGTCACAGGATTTTACAGGAATTTTTAAGTATTTAACTTGACAATTTATTAGGCATTATAGCATCTCCAAAAATGCCGATTTAGGAACGGCATGCTCAAGGTTTCGTAACCTTTTCTACAGATGTCTATTAACTTCATTATAGTAAAGTATCAAAATAGCATAATTTACTATAACAGTTGCTAACTTAAATTAGGTGATTATGTTGATAGTTTTACCAAGCCAGGTGAAGATAGTAAATTAGGATAGAGAACAAGTAAAAAATATTCACCCTATTTAGTTCCACTGAAAAATTACTGCTCCCCAACTTAATCCAGCTCCAAAACCAGAAGCAGCAATAATATCTCCTGAGTTTACCATTCCTTTTCTAACAGCTTCATCTAAAGCCAAAGGTATAGAAGCAGCAGAAGTATTGCCATAATTTTGTAGATTACTAATAACTTTCTGTGATGGAATATTCAATCTACTAGCAACGGCATCCAAGATTCTTTGGTTAGCTTGATGTAATAGCAACCAGTCAAGTTTATCCACATCAATATTCGCTTTGAATAAAGCTTTTTCTATGGCTTCAGGTACTTTTTGTACTACAAAACGATAGACTTCTTTACCATTCATAGCTATTGGTTGATAAGTACCTTGAGTAACAGTTACTCCCTCAATTATTTTCTTTTCTTGAGGTTGATAAGAAAGACTTAAACAGCTATTTTGACTACCATCACTACGAAGTTCAAAACCTAACAGCCGATCGCTTTCTGAAGCTTGTAAAACCACTGCACCTGCACCATCTCCAAATAAAACACAAGTCCGTCGGTCTTCCCAGTCTATCCAACGCGAGAGAATATCTGCCCCAATTAACAAAACATTTTGATAAACTCCATTACGGATAAACTGGGATCCTGTAACCAGAGCGAATAAAAAACCAGAACAAGCCACAGTTATATCAAAGGCAACTGCTTTCTCGGCGCCCAACTCCCATTGAATTTTACATGCAGTACCAAATAAGTCATCAGGAGTAGATGTAGCTAGAATAATTAGGTCAATATCTTTAGGAAGAATGCTTGCTTGGCCAAGAGCTGCTCGAGATGCTTGAGTTGCAAGGCTACATAATGATTCCGTTGTATTTACCAGTTGTCGCTTACTAATCCCAGTACGAGAACTAATCCATTCGTCAGAAGTTTCTACTATTTGGGACAACTGTTGGTTATCTAGAGATATTTCTGGTATTGCAGAACCACTTCCAATTATGGAAACACCTATATTTGTCATTTGTTAGTCTTGAATTATTATCTGTTTGCTATTATCACTTATGATTCATGTCAATGTAGACTTGAGCTCAAACTTTTGGTAGTCCTAAATATTTAAGGATACTAGTTGCTACATTCCTTCAATTTTTAGAAGGTAGACTAGAAAAATCATGACTCGTTTACCACTACTCGATCTTTGAGAGACAAACTATAAATTTCTAGGTTGAGCTAAGTTTTTCATAAGTTATTTGTTCTAAATTACTTTTAAATATATGCACTTTTCACTTCTTGTTTTTAACTTTAATGTTGATATTCACTTCTTCTAAAAGCTTGTTTAAACCACATCCTCAAAATCAAAAAAATCAGAATTAAGCTTACTAAATCATCATTATAGCTGACCACAATTTTTTACTTCTGAATTGTTGAAAAAAGGAATAGTTACTGATTACTAACTATGGATTTTTTACTTTCAAGTATATACTTAGAATTAATTCGTTCCATTACTCTATTTTCAACAGCTTCTTTTGCTGAACGAACCGCATTAGATATAGCTTGTGCTTTAGAGGAACCATGACTAATAATACAAATTCCTCCTACTCCTAATAATAAACCCCCTCCATGTTCTACATGATCTATTCTTTGTTTCATGCGTTTTAAATTAGGCCGTAGTATTCCAGTGCCTATTTTACCACTTAGACCAGGTGTTAATTCTTCCCTCATCATTTGCAGTACAGCACCACCCACTGCCTCCGCAAACTTTAATAAGATATTACCTGCAAAACCATCGCAAACTATTACATCAAATTTACCAGATAGAACATCACGACCTTCTGCATTACCGATAAATTTAATTTGATTATTTTCTTGTAGTATTTGGTAAGTCTTTACTGCCAAATCATTTCCTTTTGATGGTTCTTCCCCAATATTCAGTAGTCCCACTTTGGGCTCACTAATGGCCAAAACATGTTCACTGTAAATTGCCCCCATCACTGCAAACTGCTCTAAATATTTGGGGCGACAGTCCACATTTGCTCCCACATCAAGTATCAGGACTGGTTTCTTCGGAATCATAGTGGGCAAGATGGCCCCAATTGCAGGACGATCAATTCCTGGTATTCTTCCCAAACGCAGCAAAGCGGACGCCATTACAGCTCCTGAATGACCTGCGGAAACTACAGCATCTGCTTTTTTCTCCTTTACTAAGTTCATAGCAATGTTAATTGATGCTTTAGACTTACGCCTAATGGCAGTCAAAGGCTCTTCATGCATTTCTATTATGTCTTCAGCAGGAACTATCTCTGGCAGAGGTTCCCTTGATTTATGATCCATACAGGCTTGAATTTGCTGAGGATCGCCAACTAGCAATACTTTGACACCATAAGCTTTTTGGGCCTTGATTGCTCCCTCAACAATTTCTGATGGGGCATGGTCCCCACCCATAGCGTCAATTGCGATTCGTGTAGGTATTATTCCCATTTATCAAAGTAAGAGAAACCTTCAAGATCTTATCAGTTAATTGATTATTTATTGACTTTTTACTTAAGAAAGATTGCTTTATATGTAGATTTACTTCATATTACATTAAACTAATTCATAAAAGCAAAAAGATATTCTCCGCCAAACCATGAGATTTTCAACTTCATAAGTTGATTCACATGACTCATACCTTTTCTCAAAAGTTTTACTGTACTTGGAAGCTGACAAAATTGCTTTTATTCATAACCGAAGTTACCAAACATCAAGCATTTGCTCGAACGAATAATATAGTCATTTTAATTTAGATTGAGATAAGTATTTCTTGCTATAACTCGCGTTTGGTGCAGAAAAAGTTTTCCATCCTGATTTGAAATGACTATATATAGAAAATTCAAATATAGCAAAGTTTCTGGTAATTGGTATCAGACTCTACTAAATCTTTCGACAAGAATGGAGAAGTCCAATTTAATTATTCACACAGGTTTGAACCTTGACTATTGGGAATTTTATATTTTTGATTAAAAACGAGACTACCTTCTGAATCATAAATTTTCTGCCAAGAGAGTAGAAGGCAAGTTTTGGACATATCATATATATAGTCATTTTAATAAAGAATTGAGACAAGTATTTCTTGCTATAATTGGGTTTCAGCAGAAAAAGTTTTCTAATATAATTTGAAATGACTATAGTTTGATTACCAGGTACTGGCCTATATTGTGGCTATTTCAATTATCAGTTATTAGTACAGAATGCCCTTAGCATCAAGCCTGAAATACATAAGGGGAATATTTTTTCCTCTTGGAGCTTTTTCTAGAAGACAAAAAACTGTACAATACTAGACATACCTGTACATAATGTCTAGGATGCACTATAGACCGAATGAATTTGCTGATTTAGCCGGAGTCAGTGTCAAAACATTACATCGATGGGACTCTTCTGGAAAACTGAAGCCATTAAGAACGATAGGGGGTCATCATAGCAAATGTTCGAGAAGATTTTCTGCAAAAAACCACTACATTATTAGCTAAAACTTATCAACATATTCTCGTAGAGGACTTAAACGTATTTAGGCTAGATGGCTAACCATAAATTATCC
>JAKQYE010000082.1 GCA_023356605.1 Trichodesmium sp. MAG_R02
AAGTATTTATTGCTATAACTCGCGTTTGGTGCAGAAAAAGTTTTCCATCTCTTTTTGAAATGACTATAATTGTAATTGATCTACTACAGTTGAGATAAAATTTAATACCTTGGTTCTAAGAATTCTCTATTATAAGAATTGTTAGAGGTATCTTCAGGTAACCAACGACACTCTAATTTTCCTGCTTCTATTTGAGGTACTTTAAGAGCAAACCCATTACCATCACCTACCAAAGAAAACCCGAAACCAAGAGAGGTCCCTAGTAAAACTAAAGCAACTGTTTTAAACATTTATATATTCTCCAATGATATAGCAATTCCCACAGTTATGAAGTGTATTTACTACCCCCTTTTTTTTAGCTCCCCCCTTTTTTGACTATTCATTACCCATATCTTTCTTAAGATAATACTTGACAAAATAGAGAAGCTATAGACATACCATTATATCCTTATGTTAAAATAGTAAAGGTATTTAAAATAGGTTTTTTCTGCCACACATGAGAAGAGCGATCGCTCTTTCCCCCATTCTCGTCCTAAAAGGAGTTAAGGGTTGGTTATTTCCCTATCAGAAAAGGGTTTTAGGAGTTCCTGATTAGGGACAGCTTAAAAAGGGGGACTTTTTTTGAGTTCCCCCCTTAAAAAGCAGAGAGGGCGAGTGGGATAAAACTGTACCTCATAGATTAAAGAACTGCTATATAAGTTTAATTACTCCCTATTTAAACTTACAAAGCAAAAATCAAAATTCCGCTTAGTTCCATCAATATTATTGTTGACATCCTCCCCGGCCTAAAAGCACTGGCAAACAACCGAGCCGTAGCTCCGATGCAGATTGACGTTTTACCGGCTGCTGCTACTGTGGCAGTAGTCTTGCACTTGCCTACCCGTCCGTTTTTTGTCTCCAAATACCCTCCGGCGACTAGGGGTTGCATAAATAGGGGATGATTTTAATAGCTTTATAAAATTGGCATCTTGAGTATTCGTTTATTTCTGATAGTGAAAATTGATGTCCAGGGAATGTGGGATATAATTTTCCACCTTTAAAACCACAACATGAAAAAGTTTGAGATGTAGGTTCCCAACGACTAATTACTCTGAAATCACGACCATATTTTTCTGTAAATCCATTCTAAAAATATTCTGAATGTTCCCCATCCGTGTTTCCGAAATTACTTTGGATAATTTACGTTTTTTTGTCATGCCAGAAACATTCAAATCCTCTAAAATAATTGTTTGCTTTTTACGAGTTATTTCAGTATACAATTTATGGAGAAAATATGTTCTTATATCTTTCAATTTACGGTGAAATTTAGCTATTCTCAGTCTAGCTTTTTCATAGGGATTTGTATCTCTAGTTTTCTTAGATAGTGACTTACTTAGTTTTCTGTACTTTTTAATTTATTTTTTGAGTGGTTTTGCTGCATCAATTTTTTTACCATGTACGGACGTTGCATAACAAAAATACGTTTCATGTCCCGTAGCGAAACGTCCCTACAGTATAAAAGTTTTAATCCCTAAATCTATCCCAACTAAATTATCAGTTTTAGTTAAGGTTTCAGGCAAAATTTCTACCACAAAACTCGGAAAGTATCCATTAGCTGAATCTTTAATTATTGTTACTGATGATGGAACTAATGATAGTTTCCTTTACCAAATAATTCTCACCTTTCCAATCTTGGCGTTCATGACCTTATTTTAACTAACTTTAAACCCTCATGAGTGTAGACCTTGCAGTTTGCGCGTGACTTTCTTGTTTTAAATTCAGGAGGTTTAACAGGTTTTCCAATTCTATGACCAATAGTAGACTTGAAAAAGTTTTGATAAGCCTGGTTTAAATCATTCAGTGATTGGTGCAATGGTGCACTAGAAATCTCTGAGAACCATTCCCTGTGTTCAGTCTTTTTAGCTTGAGTAATAAACTGTTTTTGTAGCTCAGAATTAGTCGTTTTTTTCTCTTTTTGAGCATACTTTTTTGGCAGTAAGCTAGGCTATCATTCCAAACAACACGGACACAGCCAAACAGCTTAGATAATTGGTATTTTTGTCCCCACCTTGGATATATACGGTACTTAAATCTAGCTTTCATAATTTGAATGGATAAACCCATTGATATAATAACATATTTATTGAAAAAAATCAACTAAAAAGTCGCCCCAGAAGGGTGAGGCTTTACAGCGCTTTTGAGAGGGATAAACTACACCATCACAACCAAAACTTTGTAGAGACGTTCCATAGAATATTCCTACTGTAGTCTTCTAAAATGAAAACTGCTGTAAGCCCAATTTTTTGGAAACTGCTCTATAAAACTGATACAAAGCGTCACATAACTTGACAAGTTAATGTTTACTTCCTGCTTCAACTGAGGCCGTCGGCGGTTACTCATCCAGCGGTTACTCATCCATAGGCATTCACTCTCGATCCGAAGGCATTTCTTAAATTTATACTGGCGTTTAAGTCTTAATAAGATTGACAAACCACAGTCAGGAGAATTCATTTGTCCTTAGATTTGAGGATATAAACTTTGCAGTTCTACTACTTCCCTATTTGAGTCTGGTTTTTGAGGATTATTTAGATAGGCAACAATACAAAATAGTTTTTTTGGTAGTTGGAAATGTACTTTGGATATAGGAATCTATATCATGATGTCTTTGTCCTGATGGAGTTTTCATAGCATTTATTTTTCTATCTTGTTTCCATCTAACCAAAGCACAAAGTCAACTCCTAATATTTCAGCAGCTTCTCTTAGTTTGATAAATTTCACTAAGTTATTGAACAAGAAAAATTTAGTGTTGTACCGCGTTATGATCTAAATTGTCAACTAAGCCAAAACTCTCTTCAATTTTCCTGATTTTTCTAATTGGAGTATCTTGAAGTTTATAATCTTTAAAGTCTCTAAAGTATTTTAACCTCCACTAATTTTAGTTTTATAACCCAATTTAGTTAAAATCTCTAGTAACTTTTGTTTATGTTCCCCCTGAATTTCAATTTCATTATCCTTAAGAGTTCCACCGGCACCACATTGATTTTTAAGTTGTTTGAGTAAAGCTGCCAAAGTTTCCTGGTTTGATTGAAACCCACTAATAATCGTTACTGTTTTTCCTTTGCGACCTTTACGAGATGCTTGTACTCTTAAATTTTGTTGATTTGGTGCTAAATTTGGTACTGCTCTTTCTGTTGCTGGAGAATTAGCATTATTACCAAATTCCGAATAAACTACGCGATCGCCTTTGGCATTTTTATGATTAGAGAAATTACCTTTGGAGTTAGCCATAATTTTCAAGCAATAAAATAATTTTTCAAGGGAGTCTCTATTCCCTAATTAGTTGATTTTTAATCTAGCCAAATTTCCCACCAAGAACCTGATTTAGATTTTGATGTTACTGGTTTAATACTATTAATTTTTTCCCCTTTATTAATCTCACCTGCTGCTTGTTGAGCTGCCTCTTCCCGGCTTTTGGCTTCAACTATTATATCCCGTATTATATCCCGATGATTAAGAATGACACGATACTTCATATTTTGACCTCTTTAATTATCACTATACCACTATAAAAAAGTCTTAGGAAATTAATATAATTTGAATCCTTTTTTGACTTAAAATGATAGCTTAAAGCTATATTTACTATATTCTATGAAATGTGAATAAACCGGATTTTTAGTGACCATTACCCGGTTTTATCATTTTTTTCTAAATCTTTACCTTAATTATCATCAGAAAATATTAAACAGGCTTTGTTAAATTGGAACAATATTCATCATTTACTACTTGAGAATGAATATTTATAGGTTTCATATCTGATGATTCTGGTAGTCTACGATTTGTAGGATGAAATATCATCTTTTTACAAACAACCTTATAATTACTCAAAGAGGCATAATCCCAAATAAAAATTTCTGAATCTCTCATTGTTCCATTAGCTGGTGATGTAACAAACCCACTTAATAATATCAATTCTAGGGTTATTAGAGCAATAAGTATGTACTTTAGCATAGACCTCCTAGTTTTATTTTAAAATATTTAAATAGCTTAACCCTTGCCTATATTGCAATATATATGGTTCAGATTCGACCAAAATTATTATGGCATGAAATCATTAGATTAGCTCTTCAGATTACAGAACGGCAAAAAAAATTCTTAACTAAACCTTCTTAACTCATATTGTCTCATAGTTTTTCTTCGAGTGTCAAGGTAGTTTATAACCAAAGTATAATTTTTTTATTAGTAATATTATGTCCGAATAATCAGTGTTCAAAAACTTTCTCCCGTAAGTGCCTTTTTATTCCTTCTCTCTCCCGGCAAAATCCTCCAAAGTGTAATAAGTATTTAACCGAAAATGATATAAGGATTAAATTCCACAAGTTCACAAAATCATAAGATTTAATACCTAGAATTGACTTTATTTTTAGCAAATAATTCTAAAGAATATTCAATGGTTTGATCTAAATTTGAAACAACTACAAATTGATAATAACCAGAAGTTATTGTTTCGCCTCTCCATTGATTTTTTGGAGAATCTTCTATTAATCCTTTAGTCTTACGGGGATAATTTCTAGGAGGATAAATTGATAATAAAACTTGTGGAGAATTAGCTTCTAATCTGACCTGCAAAATTTGTTCATCTTGTAACCAAGCTAAATAAATTTTACCTTCCCCTGGTTGGAGAGTGCCCTTGAGCATTTCCCGAAGCGAACCTTTTGCAAAACGAACTTCTTCTAGGGATTTTCTATTTTGTAAGTCCTTCATTGTATCAGTAGCGATCGCTTGCCAAACTTGACCTATTGGCAAACCAATAAGGTTTCGGCCACGGGTTTGCTCTGAAAACAAATGAATAAACCCAGCATCAGTCAAATCATTAAAAGCAGTACTACTAATATTTAGTCTCCTCAGTTGAGACCGCCATCGATAAATATCATCTTTGCTATAATTGCCTAATCTGCGACGAGTATCTGGAGTTATGGTTTCTAGTCTATATGCCAACTTATCAGCTATTGCATACCACCGCCACTGCCATAATTTATCTTCTGGAGTTTTATCACTCAAAGTCTGCCCTCTTTTTTGAGGATACTGATTGTAGAAAAATTCATCTACTAAGGAGAAAAAGAAAGATTGATCGATACCTAATAGTTGGAGGCGATCGCTCAACTTTTCTGGTTTCTTATTCACAATTATATTCTGATTAGAAGTATATTCTAACCAAAAATTACCAGCTATCCAACCTATTCCCCCCATACTGAATATTGTCACTAATACTAATAAAATTGTTGGCCAAATAGAAGACTTTTTAACAACATCAGTAGTTACAGGGACCTGGGAAACTGACATAGTAGTTACACTGGAGAGTTGACCAGCACAAACAGGTGGAGTGGAAACAACGTCTGGTGGTGCTTGGGTAGTAGCTAAGTTATTACTATATGGCACATTTTCTAGTGCTTGAATAACTTGACGAGCGGTAGAAAAGCGATCGCTCGGTTTAGAAGCTAACATTTTATCTAATATATTTCCCAGATTTTCACTAATATTAATTTCCTGGCGCCAATTAAAAGTTAAGTTGTGAGTATCTATCAAAAAAGAGGGTTCCTTTCCAGTTAATAAAACTAAAGCTGTTACTGCCAAAGCATATAGATCACTGTCATTATTAATAATTCCTAGGCGCATTTGTTCATCTGGAGCATATCCTACTTTTCCTAACTTTGTTGCTTGAGGTACAAGACCACCTCCTTTGTTAGCATACTCAGCAGCGACTTTTGTTACTGTTTCTTTCACCCCACCAAAATCAATCAATACTGGCAACTTATCAGAAGTTTGTAGAATTATATTATCTGGAGAAATATCACGGTGAATAACTCCCAAGTTATGGATATATTCCAAAACAGGTAATAATTGGAGCAAAAACTTTATTACTTCTACTTCCCTAAAAAATTTGCCTTGAAGTTTGCGGTTTTCTAACAAAGCATGATAAGTTTTACCTTTTATATAATCTTGTACTAAAAATAGATATCCTTCTCCATCTAACTTATAGCGAAACATTTCTCGGAACCCAGGAATTTGCGGATGTTGTAACTTGTATAGTACACCTGCTTCTCGTTCAAATAGTTCCTGGGATTTTTGCAAGGCGTAGCTACCGTGAACTTGGGGGGCAAATTCTTTCAGTACGCAGAGTTCCTGGAAACGGTGGTTGTCTTCTGCAAGGTAGGTACGTCCAAAACCACCATGTCCCAATTGTTTGATAATTTTATAGCGGTCAGTGAGTATTAGACCGGGATATATAGGGTTATTCATAAAAATAATTGCTAATTTCAGCCCAAATTAATTTCTATTTATAGAACTTATGCAAACAACACAATATTTCTGTCATTACTACGAACAACAAAGTAATCTCAAGCTAATATTTTAGTGGTGGATGGGTAAGTCCTGATTTATTAGATTTGGCCATTTTAGTTATCACTTATCAATTATCAGTACCTCTGGAATTGAAAGTGTAAGCCTCAGGGATAAAAAACCGGGAAAATTCAGAAAAATTTGAATTATTTTAATAATTATAGATTTTACTTAATTTATTCTATCTCTAGAGTAATTAACGATGTGACTGTGATAGTGATTTTAGCTAACTACCTTAACTTCTTTTTTCGATAGCAAGTAGGGACTTTGTATACAACGTCCCTACAGATTAGTAATTTGGGAAACAGGGGGTAGAAAATTAGTAATAAGGTAAGTAATAAGTGGTTAGACAAAATTAAATTTTAACCTTCTATCCAGTCTAAATATTAGAATTTATGAGTTTATAAATAATTATGTCCAATTACTTACCAAGTGTGAAAAAAGAATGTTTAGGTCTACATTCTGCAGTTCCGGCATGTAGTACAAAAAGATACATGAATTATTATTACTATTTTGAGCCAACAAATTAAACAAATTAATTCTATAGAACACAAAAAAAATCAGTGGAATAAGTCTTTTTGGCAAACCAGGGATTTCTATTGGCAGTAGAAAATAATTGAGGAACTACACTCCTGTTTGATGAATTAGTGAAAGCAAAAAAAAAGTTATGGAGGAAATATTGGTCAAATGGCAATTCATTAATAGAAGCTGAGAAGCTTGCAGTGTTTATGGTTTACCAATGTAATTTATTATGGGGTAATCTCCTAAGTTATACTTGGGGAAGAAAAAATAAACAAATAGAAATTCCTCTTAAAAATGAAAGAGAAAGACAAACTTATTATGGAGCCTATTATTATCAAACTAAGGAATTTATTGTGCAAGAATTAAAGAAGTGGAAATACTGAAAATACTATGGAATTTGTTAAATATTTAAAAAAGCAAATACCGGGAAAAAGATTGGCAATATTTTGGGACGGTGCAAGTTATCATAACTCTCAAGATTTTCGAGAATTATTATTGCTATATTCCTTTTTTGGGTCAAGATTTTTAACTGTTATTGATTCTATTAAACCCACATTCCGCACTTCTTAACATGAAATTGATAAGTTTTACTAATCTATCGTCCCGAATGCTATCCCTGAAACCCTTATAACTATGGGCATCGATGTCAATTGTTATGAAGGATTGTAACTAGTTTTCTCATAAAAAATTAGTTATTGATAAGCTTTATTCATATTGATTTCTATAATGAAGATTTTTAATATAAGTCTCTTTGAAAATGTAAATATAAATAAAGATATATGAAGATATGCAGAATGTCAGATTAAAGACATTTTTGATACTCAATAAGAATGGAATCGTCAGCTTTATGATTCCACTTGAAGTGACTAAACACTATAAGTAATTATACTTAATTAAATAGATATTTTCTTGTAATCTATCGTGTTACAATCTGAAGTGCGGAATATGGGTTTAAAGATGAATTGCTATTAATTATTCCCATTCTTAATTTATAGTTATTCCAAATAAGAATGGGACACTTTTTTAGCTAAAACCCTTTAAAGCCAAGAATACCTGGTCTCAATCTTAACCAGAATGACTATAACTGTTGAGGAAGTGAGGAAAATTCCTGGTTGAGAATAAATAGTATGAGCATCCTGTTTCTATGTTCGAGAGATCGGTGGGGCTATCTTAAATTCGCTTTATTCTAGAGGAGCGATCGCTCTAATGACTATACTATGGGTCTATTACCATGGAAGGAAAAACCACCACATACCAAAAAGCTAAGTAATTCCTAACTACTTAGCTTTTCTTTATTTTCAATTCTAATGGCGGGAGGCGGATTTGAACCACCGACCTTCGGGTTATGCTTACCACTACAGTTTTTACTGCCCTAACTCTAGGAATCTTAGAATTAGTTTGTGGTCTGGACTGTCCCTTTACCCTCAGCTTCTATAAAACTAGAACTGTTAGGGCACCTGCCAACCAGTCTCTACACCTTCTCCTAAACTTAGGAGCTTGGCTCGGGATTACCCCGCTAACGGCTTCCCCGAATTTGACAAGTAATCACATATAAGTCTCCTCATATGCCGCCCTCTATAAAGTAAACACTCAAGCTAACCTACTAGCGGTTTCAGTGGTTTATGCTTGGTTCAATTTATCTTTATTCACAAATCGAGCCCGACGAGCTACCAGACTGCTCTATCCCGCTTCAACTTCTTTATTATAACCATAACCAAATTAAAATTGCAACCCCTTAGTCAAATATTCTCAATTTTTTTTCTGGAATGTCCACATATCTAAATCATCGACATTTCTCCGACTACTTCCAAACGCTTGACATTGCTAAGTAACATATAGTTTTCAGTCAAAGTTTCACCAATACTAGGAGCTATCCAACCCATCTGAGTTAATAGATGAATAGCTACTGCATATTTTGCCCTTTTAGCACCATCACTAACTTTTATGGCCAGACCCATACCTTCACCGACTCGGCCAATACATTGAACTCCTTCAGCTCCAGACTTACTAACAAGTTCTCCTGAAGTTAAGCGGATTAACTCTGTATCAAAATGTCCCTTTCCGGCAACCATTTCCGGATGATAGGTCATAGCCCGGACAATTCGTTCTAGATCCAAACTATTACCTGAAGCTAGTTTGGCATACAGTGTTGCCATTTGACTCAATTGTAGAAGATAAGTTGGGGCCCCACAATCATCACGAGCACCGATAAACTCTGGGGCAGGCATAGCCAGTAATTCAGCCACCTTGCTAAGGATCAATTGTTGTACTGGATGCTTCATTTCCAAGTAAGATTCCATAGACCAATTTCTTTGTTGACAAATCCCTAACATACCTGCGTGTTTACCAGAACAATTATGTTGCAAAGGACTATTTTTATTGGCTGGAGTTGGACATTGTAGCTTTGATGAATCAATATCACAACGCCATAAAACGTTAAATACCTGTCTTGCTTGTTCTGTTGTACCTTGATGAGAGCCACAGATAACAGCCAAGTCTATATCCGTTAAGTCATACCTTTCGATAATACCTGTAGTAGTAACTGCTAAGGCTTGAAATGGTTTGAGAGCTGAACGGATAAATGTAGCTGTATCAGCATCTCCCGCCATAGATAAAACTCGGCCTCTATGGTCACATATTGTAGCCTGAACTTGATGAGTCGATTCAACAATACCTTCTCTAAGTAGCCTGACTTCCAGTTGTGCAGTTTGTGTTCTTTTTCCCCTTGTCATTTCGGTTATCAGTTATCAATTATCAATTATCAGTTATCAGTTATCAGTATCTCCAGCTTCATTGACATCCTCCCCGGCTTTTAGGCACGGAGATTCCTACCGAGCCGTAGCTCCTCGGAGGGTTGACATCTCACAGGTTGCTGCTACTTTGGGAGTAGTCTTATGCTTACCTCCATGTCCATTTAAAGTCTCGGTATGCCCACCCGCGACTAATATATTTCTGGCTGCATTTTCCAAAGCGATAGAACGACCTGACCCTACGCGACCATGTCTAGAACCACAATTAAAACATTTCCACTCACGGATTGATAAATCTAATTTTCTACCTTTAAATCCACAATAAGAGCAAATATGAGATGTGGGTTCCCAACGACTTATCACTCTGAAATCATGACCATATTTTTCCGCAAATCCATTCTAAAAATGTTCTGAATGTTCTCCAGCCGTGTTTCCGATGCGAGCTCTCCATAATTTCCTCTTCTTAACCATTCTAGAAACTTCTCATACCTATAAAACAATTGTTTGGTTTTCACAGACATTTCAGTAGATAATTTGTGTAGAAAATAATTCCTTGTGTCTTTCAGTTTGGCATGAAATTTAGCTATTTTCAGTCTAGCTTTTTCATATCCTTTAGAACCCTTAGTTTTTTTAGATAATGATTTACTTAGTTTTCGGTACTTCAAGCATTTGTTTCTTTAGTGGTTTTGCTACATCAATTTTTTTACCGCGTACGGACGTTGCATAAGGGCGTCCCTACAGCTCGCTTTAGTTTTAATTCCTAGATAATTACCTACTGAATTATCAGTTTTAGGCAATACTTCGGGCAAAACTTCTACTATAAAACTTAGAAAATATCGATGAGCTGAATCTTTGATTATTGTTACCGATGATGGAATAGCGGGTAGTTTCCTTGACCACAAAATTTTCAGCTTTCCTATTTTAGCTTACGTAAACTTTATGTTGACCAACTTTAAATCCACCCTTTGTAAATCTTTGGTTGGTAATGACATTCTCCTCTTTTATTTAGGAGGTCTTATAGGTTTACCTTTTCTGTTGCCTTAAATTGATTTAAAAAAGTTTTGATAACCCTGGTGAAACATCATTTAAAGATTGCTGTAGTGGCAAGTGCAGAAACAACTGATTACCAAACTCTATCCTTAGTCTTTTTAGCCAGAGTAATAAACTGTTTTTGTAGTTCAGAATTAGTTGTTTTTTTTTCTTTCAAGGTTTGTACTTTTCCACCAGAGCAAGCTATACTATCGTTCCAGACAACGTGGAGAGAACCTACGAGCCTTGATAATCGGTGTTTTTGTCCCAATGTTGGATAGATACGGTACTTAAATCTTGCTTTCATAGAATGACTTTTGAACTAAAAAGCATAATAACATAACCTGTGAAAAAAAAATCAACTAAAAAGCCGCCTGCTTATGGGCGAGGCTTTAAACCCAATTTTCTGGTTATAGGCAAGAAAATCCTAATTTTCCTTTTTTATCCCCTATCCAAGGGGAAATTTGATAGCTTATTTCTTAGTCATCTTTATTTATCATATTAAGTGAAGTATTATCGAGAGGATATATTATTTACAGCACTTATTTTACTGTTGCCTGTAAGGTATATATTTAGCGGACAAGATACCTGGAATGCAAGAGTTTTACTATTCACCTATTGCATATCTTATCTCCTTGAGCATACTATGCCTATGTTTTTGGAGAGTGTTTATCCAGTTAAGATTTACACATATTTCTATGTTATCCGAAATCTTACCGCTTTTTGGGATTGAGGTTTAGGGCAATTGAAAATAGGTAAGAGTTTTGGAGTTTATTTCTAGTTGTTAAATTGTCCCAACCCATTTGAAGTTTCTATATCATTTACAAGCTGTTAAGCATTTAAACTACGCACTGTAAACTTTACCAAGATAGCTAAATCCTTACTCTACAAAGTTTTGGTTTTAATTGGTTATTATTATAATAGGCAATCTAAAATAGTTAACAGCTTAGAATTATCAATGGTTTTAACCAGAACTATCTTTCAACCAATATAGTTATTTTTGCTAGCTTTTTAGCAAAAATGCAGGTAGTAAAAAAAATAAATTACTAGTTTAATTGTTATTATACTGTATTATGAGGATTTTTAATAGTTGCTTCGTCATATTTTATAGACATAACCAGATAATTCCACCAATAAAAATTAGTAAGGTAAAACTAGAAAAAGTCTTATGTAATCTTCGTATAAGTGGTTGAACTTGATATTGAAGTATTAATCTATCCTTAATAACTTCCTCTGGTGTTTTTAACCATGTTTGCCCATCATACCAACCAGACTCCTCATAAAAAACTGTGGTATTTGCCAGACGCGATCGCACATAATTCCAACCCAGATAAAGCCGTAACAACACTAAAATTAGAATTAAACTTGCTCCTGCAGAACCACTCAGTAAAAATTGCACTAGATATTTTTCTGGTGGAAAACTTGCTGCTGCTACAGGACCTGATACTAACCAACTCCATACCCAAACCCAGACTAACTTCCTTAAGTAATCAAATCTTTCTAATGTCACCCAGTCAAATAACCAAGATTTTTTGAGTTCTTCATATTCGTTTACTGGTTGTTGTTCCGGTGGAACGGGAGAACTAGATGTTATTTGTCTAATCATAAATAAATTTTTTCCTCACCTATTTTTATACCCGCAAAAAAACTAATTCATATTGACAGTTTAATTCTAATTTATCAAAGATGAAATATCTATTCTTTCTGCATGACCCCAGAATGCTTCTAAGTTATAGAAGTCTCTTTCTTCGGGCTTCAATATATGAACTATAACATCAGCATAATCCATTAATATCCAAGAACTTTCCTGTTGGCCTTCTACTCCAACTGGATAAATTTGCCTCTCTTGTTCTACCTTATCGGCGATCGCCTGAGATATAGCTCTTACTTGAACATGAGAATAACCTGTAATAATCACAAAGTAGTCTGCCAAATAAGATACTTCTGATACTCTAATGACCACAATTTTATCTCCTTTGCGGTCTAATGCTGCATTAACAATTGTGGATGTCAATTCTAAAGTTTGATCCGGTTCCAAATTTATCGCACTTGTTCCAGTTGATGAGGATTGGATATGAGGGTAATTTGACATCAAATTATTTATTTCCTTAATTAATTGAATGACTAATTGATAATTGGCTAATCTTTGGCCTCTATATTGATCATATCTTGTTAATTTCTTAGCTGCTTTATCCGCTGCTGATCCAGTTATTTTTTGGCCTTTTCTATAAACCAATTTCTAGTCAATAGAATTCATGGGTGAGTTAAATGATGTAAGTCAAGCAGGTACTTTATAATATAGTTCCTGGTTAACCAAAATGTTTGGTGGAAGTTTTTTGAGCTAGTTGTCTCAAATGCTGTGACTCAGGAGCCTAGCCTCTACCAGGATCCATTGTATCTGCCAAGAAAATTACGCAAATCAATTGATTCATAGCTGGAGCTCCTAATGTATGATTAGTAATTGTAGTTAAGATTTCCCAACCTTCTGTGCCAAATTCTTTTTTAACCACAATTGCGCTAATATCTGCATGAAGCAAGTGAAGGCAAACTGCTAATTGTTAGTCTATTTCTAGACTTTCTAATTTCGAGAGTGGTTAAAAAACTATTAGGATAAAAGTATTTAGTTAGGCCATATATTAACCCTGCCAATTGGGCTTTTATATTATTTTGGCCACAATAGCTAGCTAGTTTCTCCGAAATTTTTTCGACTCTGAGAATATGTCTAATCTTAGAGTTAGGGACATGAACTGAAAGCTATTTTAAGGTTTTTTCTTTAAGTTCAACCCAGGACCCAGCTATTTAATTGGCTTATTCCTATATATAGCGTTTTAAAATTTAAATTAGCGTTATATGTGGAAAGTCAATTATAAACAAGCACAATTTACCATTGTTTACTGAGAATAGTTCCCGGTTTATTGATAACACAGGTTTGCCCTGAAGTTGAAGCAAGTTTAATTGTTCTGTTTTGATTGACAGTTTCTCAGCTATTATAGAAGTTATTTTTACTCCAAAAACTTTATTCTAAATAAAGATTTCTATTTACAGATAGATTGATATAAATTATAGTTGAAGAACATGTATTTCTGTGAGGGTGTCTTGACTTAAATTTTTTTGATACTAACTCTTACGGTGAACTTTAATTGGATACTATTGTAGAGATCTAATCTATTTAAGTAAGTGACTGTCTCCAATGATTTAGCTGTTTAGCTATGCACAAATTAGAAAGGGTTGATCAAGTCAATTTTAAGGAAAAAATCTTGCTATTTGGTGTGTTAGTGCGTGTATAGCATTATGAAAAATTATAGTCTTATGTCTAGCTAACCCACCCGACAAAGGCTTAAGGTTTTATTCATAGATGGTCTCTCATATTTGATTTTAGTAGTTATAAATATAAATAAATCAAGTATTTTTACCTTGACAATAAAAATTTTACGTCGAGACCATGGACATTTATGTACTGAATTATATTAAATTATATCAACAGGAATTACGCGGAACAAATATATATTATATAGTAGAGGTCAACAGCCATCCTAACCTATTAGATAGTATACTATATTATCCGATATATGCGCGTAAGTCCTAAGTAAGATATACTAGCCAACGAGCTATCTAATGAGCTATTGCTCATTTTGCAAGAATTAAGCTAAATTGAAAATTAATAAATTTTCCACAGATTTGGCACTATATCGAAAGTCTGAAACGTTGAAATATGCCATCTTCAGAGTCTTCATCCCCAATATCACAGTCTGAGGAAACAGCTACTCAGTCAGACATCCTGTCAAATGACTTTGTTGTTGAATTCTGGGGTGTGCGAGGTAATATACCTACCCCCGGTAGTACTACAGTTCGCTATGGTGGTAACACTTCCTGTGTAGAAATGCGTGTAGGGGAAAAACGTTTGATTTTTGATGGAGGTACTGGCCTAAGAGTTTTGGGTTTAAACCTACTTAAGCAAATGCCAGTAGAAGCTCATATATTTTTTAGTCATACTCACTGGGACCATATTCAAGGTTTCCCATTTTTTGTGCCTGCCTTTGTACCTATTAATAAATTTCACATATATGGGGCAATAGCACCTGATGGTACTACAATTAAGGAGTCTTTATCAGATCAAATGGTAAACCCTAACTTTCCTGTGCCTTTACAGATAATGGGTTCACAGATGAAGTTTCATAACTTTAGTAATGGAGATGTAATTCAGGTTGATGATATTAAAATTGAAACAGCTGCTTTAAATCACCCAAATTTTGCCATTGGATATCGAGTTTGTTGGGAAGGTAAAACTGTAGTTTATTGTCCAGATACAGAACATTACGAAGACCGCTTTGATGAAAATGTACTTCATCTAGCTCGTAATGCTGATTTACTAATTTATGATGCTACCTACACAAATGAAGAGTATTATGATGTTAAATCACCGAAAATCGGTTGGGGACATTCTACTTGGGAAGTAGGAGTAGAAATAGCAAAAAAGGCAGGAGTGAAACAAATAGCTATGTTTCAACATGATCCTGCCCATAATGACGATTTGTTGGATGAAGTTCAAGTGGCCCTCCAATCAATATTTTCTAATGGGTTAGTAGCAAAAGAAGGTATGACTATTCCGATTCTTTAGCAAGCTAAAAGTCAAGCATCAAATACTTAGCATAGAGATTATATTCATGTCAAGAGCTAATCTCAGAATGAAGCATAGACAACGACTTTTTTTACTGTTACTACTGATATTTTTGTGGAGTATGAGTTGTGCTGGATTTATGGCAAAAATTTCTACTGCTACGACTATTTCACAAATTAACTCTGAATTAATTAGCAATGTTGATGTGGTTCCCCAACGTTATCAGTTGGGACTATCATTGTACTTGGAGAATTGTGCCACTTGTCATGTTGCGCTACCACCTCAAGTTCTCCCTACAGAGAGTTGGCAAATAATTCTCCGAGATTCTCAACACTATGGTGTACAACTTCCTACTCTTATAGAGCCACCGCGTCAACTTGTTTGGAATTACTTACAAGTTTCTTCTCGTCGTAAGTCTCAGGAAGATGAGAGAATACCTTACAGAATTGCTAGTTCTCGTTATTTCAAGGCACTTCATCCGGGGGTAAAATTTCCTCAACAAGTAAATATTAAGGGTTGTATTTCTTGTCATCCCAAAGTTAAAGATTTTGATTTTCGGACTCTCAATCATGAAATTAGAACTCAGAAATTAGAACCCAGAAATTAGAAGTTGTTTTTGTAACTGGGATGGGTTAGCAACCCTCTAAAAATAACACAGCAAATCAAGGCTTTCGTGGCTTTAGATTCTATTATTTTGATAGTCCAAAATCACAGAATGTGGAGTATTGACGTCTAAAAAAATAAAGATTACTGCTCACGGGGTGACAAGCAGCTCAAAACCCCAAGTGATATAATGGTTTGAAGGATATAATGAAGACTTAAAGTCTGCAAGTTCAATCTCAAAATAATAATTATTATCAGTAAAAGTGTCGGCAATCGCAAAGTACTGGAGAAAGAGGAAAAGTCCAAATCCCTAGATACCAAAATAGTGCAAGTTCCGTTAGGGTCAAAGATTTTCAGTACTTCTTGAGGGACCAAAATAACACGCTAAACTACAATATTTTAGAATATGCCTTGGTTATTATCTATATATGGCCATTTTTTTGTTATGAACGAGGTTATTATAAATATCGTCGTTATTATAAATATCGTCTAGGAATCTCTCCGGTCTATGTAAACCAGAAAAAAAGTGGATACCTCAAAAGTAAAGACTTTAGTAAAGACCTCAAAAGTAAAGATAAAGAGTTGGGTAAATACCTCAAAGGTATTTACTTCAGAAAAGCTAGAAACTTCTCTAGTAAAGCTGTCGAAAGTCTTATCAACCATAGTATAGTCATTTCAAATTATATTGGAGAACTTTTTCTGCACCAAACGCGAGTTATAGCAAGAAATAATTGTCTCAATTCTTTATTAAAATGACTATATTTTATCCTTTATTCTCTATTTCTTTCTCTATAAGGAAGTTGTTTCTTTTTTCAAGGAAAATTCATTCTTTTTAAAGCATAAAATATAGCTGGTTGATTAACTCCAAATTTTTTAGCTCTGTCTGACAATGCTCGACTCTGGATTTTGTTTTACATCTTTTTCTAATTCTTTCCAATCTAATTTTCTTTGACGACTTTTTACCTTAGTTGCTGACAATTTTGGGCGAGATAACCATCTATATATCGAAGCTATTCCTATCCCAAATGTATGAGCTGCTTTGGTAATCGTACCGCCATTTTATACAAAATTTATTACTTTTTGTCTGAAGTCTAAACTGTAAGGTATAGTTCAAAATAGTTTCTAGTTGACTTAATTTTATTCTACTCAATTTTTGTTTTAATCTTAATTAAAATGACTATAATTGAGGAACTACACTCCTGTTGATAGTATCAATTAATTTTCTTAACTCTTCAAGTGGTGCGATCGCGAAGCGGACTGGAAGTCTATCGCTTATTATTATTGGTTCCCAGATGATATTTTTGACAACTTGAGGGTAAAAACTCTAAAATCAAGCTCCTTTCTTCTGTGAGATTAACCAGTTTTGGCCATTGATTAATTATCAACAAATATACGACTTCAAACCATTGAAATATCCATCTTAATGTTGGAATATTTGTGAGCTTTCCTAACTGATTTTTCACTTCACTATTGGTTCTTTCTAAAGTTTTTCTCAGTTCTCTTTGACCTAGATTATACACTAATAAACACATTGTTTCTACTCTTTCTGGTTTTTTGATAAAAAAACTATCGGCAAAGAATTGTGGTTCAATAATTAATCAGCAAACCACGTTCACAACTCTGTTGGTTTTTATAATTGCAGAGTATTGCTGATCTTTTAACTTCTGAATACGACTCAATATGTGTAGCTAAAATAAATCGGTCGGCTGTAACAGTTCTTATTTCTATTTCTGAGACTCTTGGTTTAATTTCTATTTGATGATGATAGACTATAGACTGTTAATCCGAGCTCTATAAATAAATTTGTGAGTCCTAATTGATAGATATCATCCATGAGTATACCTATTTTATCATCGTTTAATTATTCAGTATTTATACTTATTCCTAATAATTTTTCTATAGCTTTGTCTTCAAAAAATTGACTAAATAAATATATAGCAGTCCTAAATGGGTTGCGACAAATCAAAAAGTAAATAAAACTTTTAAAACTCTTACCTATTCTCTGTTCCCTTTTCCCTTTTCCCTAAAAAGCAGTAGGATTTTTGCGCCCGATCACTCATAGGATTGCTATAATGGACGTGAGACCGTCCCTAATCCATTCAAAATTAAATCTTTTATTTGTCCAGCAGTAATTTTTTCTCGATTATCTACTCCTAATTTTTGGTTAATTAGTTCCACTATTCCTATCTCATCAATTAACCCTGCAACTATTCCTTTGTATTCGTCAATATTTTTAACTGTTATTGATTCTACAGGACTTACGCAGGTACGCTATATATAGCGTACTGTCAACTAGGGAATTGTTAATTACTTAAATTAGTTTTTTTTCAGATAGATATTACTTTTAATATATATTAAAATAAGGTTACCAAATGTTAAGTTAATTTGTTAAAAATCTTTAATTATTAGATCATAATGACATGATTATATTAGTTCAAAAACATAGATTTTAATTTTGTTGTAACTCGTCAATATTTACTTAGATATCACACAAATTTTACAATAACGCTACGTCGCAAATTCAAATCGAAAATATTAGCCATGATACAATAAATCGTTATTTAAGATATTAGTCTTTAAATTCAGAATATTTATGGCGAAATGTTTGCTTCCCACATGAAAAAGAAGAATTGGTTTGCTGATACAGCTTCTTAGTTAATTTTTGATGACACAGTAATTCATAAAAAGTATGGATATAATATTGAGCTTACACGACGACAATATAGTGGTAATGAACATAAAGTTATTTGCATTCTATCAGCTGCGAATTTCGTGGGATAGGAATAGTTAATTGTATATATTTTAACCCTCAAAATGAACAATTATGGATTATAGATTATAGAATTTATGACCCAGATATTGACAATAAAACAAAAATAGAAAAGTGTTGAATAAATGATACTTAACGCCATAAATAATAAGAAGATACCATTTCAAACCGTATTAATGGATAGTTGCTATGCAACACAAAGATTAATGGCATTAATATAACAATCCTATTTTATTCGTGGCAAAAATTCCACTGCTTTTTAGGGGACAGGGAACAGGGAATAGAGAATAGGTAAGAGTTTTAAAAGTTTTATTTACTTATTGAAGTGTCGCAACCGATTTAAGATTGCTATAGATAATTTAGGGAAAATTTATTATTGCTCTTTAAAAAAGAATCCCGCGCGTTGATGATACAGGTCGCGATCGAAAAATACAAAAAAGTTCAAGACTTAAATTGGAATGAAGCTGAAAAATATTCAGGAAAAATAGTTAAAATTAAAGGCTTTGCACGAGACGAAAAAGTGATTTTTTTTTTGATTATGTGTGTCTCCCAAAAAAACAGAATATATTGTCACTAATGATCTAAATCAATCATCACTCTTATGATGTAGAGTTTGAATCTCAAACCCGATGGAAAATCGAAGAATTTCACACTCTTATTTAAGCAATTAACAGGTTTAGGATGCGTGGAGCGTGTAGTCTGCAAATAATTAAAAAATTATATTGCTTGTGCAATGGAGCGTGTGGAACTTCTTAAAACTATTTGCTTATTATATAGGCAAAAATATTTATCAAGAACAGCCACAGATTATTATCAAAATATCTAACCGACCAATTAAAATATCCTTTATTTTAATTGAAGGATATTTAACTTGAATAACTAAGGGTTTTTGAATAAAAACAATTAGGCGATTGCGTTCCGCAAAGCTCCGCTAACGCGTGAAACTATAGTGAAGATTGTCGAAATTGTCATGCGCTATATATAGTGTCTTTGCGTAAGTCCTGATCTATCCGTGCTCGAGCTTGGTTTTAGACCACTGAATTTTTGATAAGATAATTTATGCCCATTTTTTAACAACCAAATAATTCTAACCTGAGTAGACTAAACTCAAACGAGAACTATATTGACAAAAATCACGAAAAATGGTATGTACAACTGCAATTTTCACAGTTAATAATTGAAATTTAGATAACAACTATGTTCAAAAAACTTCTGGGAGACCCCAACACACGCAAACTCAAGAAATTTCAACCTTGGGTGACAGATATTAATGTTCTTGAGGAAGATATTCAAAAACTTTCAGATGAAGAACTAAAAGCCAAAACAGGAGAATTTAGACAAACTCTACAAAAAGCCAAAAATAAGAATGAAGAAAAAGAAATATTAGAAGAGATTCTACCAGAAGCTTTTGCAGTAGTTCGAGAAGCAGGAAAACGAGTTCTAAGTATGCGACACTTTGATGTCCAACTATTGGGAGGTATTATTTTACATCAAGGCCAAATAGCCGAAATGAAAACCGGGGAGGGTAAAACTCTTGTTGCTACTTTACCAGCATACTTAAATGGTCTAACAGGTAAAGGTGTCCATGTAATTACTGTTAATGACTACCTAGCAAGACGGGATGCAGAATGGATGGGACAAGTACATCGGTTTCTGGGTTTAAGCGTAGGATTAATTCAACAGGGTATGAACCCAGAAGAACGGAAAACGAATTATGCCTGCGATATTACTTATGCTACTAACAGCGAAGTTGGATTTGACTACTTGCGTGATAATATGGCAACTGGCATGGATGAAGTGGTACAGCGCCCATTTAACTTTTGCATTATTGACGAAGTTGACTCAGTATTGGTAGATGAGGCAAGGACTCCTTTAATTATTTCTGGACAAGTAGAAAGACCGAGTGAAAAGTATATTAAAGCAGCAGAAATTGCAGCAGCTTTAAGTAAAGACAAAGAACATTATGAAATAGATGAAAAAGCCAGAAATGTTCTATTGAGTGATGAGGGTTTTGCTGAAGCAGAAAAATTATTGGCAGTAGAAGATTTATATAACCCTGAAGATCCTTGGGCACATTTTGTATTTAATGCTTTGAAGGCAAAAGAATTATTTATCAAAGATGTTAACTATATTGTCCGGGATGATGAAGTAGTTATTGTTGATGAATTTACTGGTAGGGTAATGCCTGGGCGACGATGGAGTGATGGTCTACATCAGGCGATAGAAGCAAAAGAAAGGGTAGATATTCAACCAGAAACCCAAACACTGGCAACTATTACTTATCAGAATTTCTTTCTACTTTATCCGAAGTTATCGGGAATGACGGGAACGGCAAAAACAGAAGAAGCAGAATTTGAAAAGATTTATAATTTACAAGTAACAATTATACCTACGAATAAACCAACTGGTAGAAAAGATTTATCAGATGTGGTTTATAAAACAGAAGTAGGAAAATGGAATTCTATTGCTCAAGAATGTGCAGAAATGCACAAAGAACATCGCCCAGTGTTAGTGGGTACAACGAGTGTAGAAAAGTCAGAGTTACTATCTAGGTTACTAGGTGAACTGAAAATTCCCCACCAACTTCTAAATGCTAAACCAGAAAATGTGGAGCGTGAATCAGAAATTGTCGCACAAGCTGGTCGTGGCGGCGCAGTAACTATTGCCACTAATATGGCAGGTCGAGGTACAGATATTATTTTGGGTGGAAATGCTGAGTACATGGCAAAGTTGAAACTAAGAGAGTATCTAATGCCTAGAGTTGTGAAACCAGAAGATGATGATGGTTTGAGTATGGTACGAGTACCAGGAGTCAAAAAGTCTAATTTAGCAAAAGGTTTTGACCCTCAGAAAAAGGTGAAGAGCTGGAAAGTTTCACCTCAGATCTTTCCAGTTAAGTTATCAACACAAACAGAAGGAATGTTGAAGCTAGCAGTGAATTTGGCGGTGAAAGAGTGGGGAGAGAGAGTGCTACCTGAGTTGGTGGTAGAGGATAAGGTGGCGATCGCCGCGGAAAAGGCTCCTACTCAAGAACCAGTTATTGAAAAGTTGCGAGAAGTATATAACTTAATTCGCCAAGAATATGAAAACTACATAGAGAGAGAACATAACCAAGTAGTAGAATGTGGTGGGCTGCACGTTATTGGTACTGAGCGTCACGAGTCACGTCGAATTGATAATCAGTTGCGGGGAAGAGCTGGCCGACAAGGGGACCCGGGTTCGACGAGATTTTTCTTGAGTTTGGAAGATAATTTATTGCGGATTTTTGGTGGCGATCGTGTTGCTGGAATGATGCAAGCGTTTGGGGTTGAGGAAGATATGCCAATTGAGTCTGGGTTGTTGACTCGTTCTCTCGAGGGTGCCCAGAAGAAGGTGGAAACCTATTATTATGACATGCGCAAGCAGGTGTTTGAGTATGATGAAGTTATGAATAATCAACGTCGAGCAATTTATGCGGAACGTCGGCGGGTATTGGAAGGTAGAGATTTGAAGGAACAGGTTATTAAGTATGCGGAGCAAACGATGGATGATATTGTGGAGGCATATATTAATCCTGAGTTGCCGTCGGAAGAGTGGGAGTTGGATAAGTTGGTGGAGAAGGTGAAGCAGTTTGTGTATTTGTTGGCAGATTTAACGCCGGAGCAATTGTTTGATTTGTCGATGGAAGACATTAAGACTTTTATGCATGAGCAGGTAAGGAATGCTTATGATATTAAGGAAGCACAGGTAAATCAGATTCGTGGTGGTTTGATGCGAGATGCGGAACGTTTCTTTATTTTGCAGCAAATTGATACTTTGTGGCGGGAGCATTTACAGCAGATGGATGCGTTGCGGGAGTCTGTAGGTTTACGCGGCTATGGACAGAAAGATCCGTTGATAGAGTACAAGAGTGAAGGTTATGAGTTGTTCTTGGATATGATGACGGATATTCGCCGAAATGTGGTTTATTCTATGTTCCAATTCCAACCGCAACCTGCTGTACAGACTACTGCTGCAGAGACGGTTTAGTTGGGGTAAAAGTTGAGTTTTTTGAGTGGGGGTATGCTGAGGTTTACCTCCACTTTTTGATAGGAGCACAATCATATAGCAATCCTATGAGTATTCGTAGTAAAAATCTTACTGCTTTTTACTGCTTTTTAGGGAACAAGCAACAGGTAACAGTCAATAGGTAAGAATTTAAACTTTTTAATTCTTTCTCAGGACTTACGCAAAGACACTATATATAGCGCATAACAATTTCGACGAACTTCACGCTTCGTCACGTGCGTTAGCCCAGCTTTGCGGAACGCAATCGCCTAACTATTTTTATTCAAAAACCAATAGTAATTCAAGTCAAATAACCTTCATTTTAAT
>JAKQYE010000083.1 GCA_023356605.1 Trichodesmium sp. MAG_R02
TCAATCATCACTCTTATGATGTAGAGTTTGAATCTCAAACTCGATGGTATTTCGAAGATATCAATCGAGAAATTAAGCAATTAACAGGTAATGGATGCGTGGAGCGTGTCGTCTGCGAATAATTCAAATAAATCATATTACTTGTGCAATGGAGCGTGTG
The DNA here is from genome assembly GCA_023356605.1 of Trichodesmium sp. MAG_R02. GTDB lineage: Bacteria > Cyanobacteriota > Cyanobacteriia > Cyanobacteriales > Microcoleaceae > Trichodesmium. The sequence goes on from JAKQYE010000083.1 coordinate 161, forward strand.
GAACTTCTTAAAAAGATTTGCTTCTAAAATAGACCAAAGTATTTATCAAGTTAAGCATGGATTATTGTCAAAATATCTAACCGACCAATTGAAACATCCTTCAATTAAGATGAAGGTTATTTAACTTGAACTACTATTGGTTTTTTGAATAAAATAGTTGGGTGATTGCTAACGCAAAGCTGGGCTAACGCACGTGACAAAGCGTGAAGTTCGTCGAAATTTTCATGCGCTATATATAGTGTCTTTGCGTAAGTCCCGACAAATTTAAGTTCAAGGCCTTGCAGGATTGTTCCCTTGTTAAACAAGTCCACCCTACAATTAAGGCTATATAGCAACGTGCGCTGGCATTTTTACATAATACAAATTGCTACTAATTTAACACACATGAAAGTATTGGTAATAGAAGTATAAATTTGCACTACATTTAAAGACAATAGTAATATGTAAATATGTGAGCGCTCATGGCTATACTTGACTTAATTGTTTTTGTCAAAGAATCGATGGAGCTTTCAACGAACTCTTCTAAAGCTACATAATGACATATTAGTAGCTTTGAAAAAGTTTATTAAGGCTTTTTCTCAACTATTACTCCTCTGACTAAAATGCCTACTTTTAATGCAATTTTTTTTTTACATTCTAAATTTATAATAGAATCAGATTATGTAATATAACCCACTTTCCGCACTTCAAGTATACTACAAGGGTCTTTTTAACGAAGAAGGTAGATTATAGCCTCTATTATTGCTAATGACTATCAATAGTTGTTGTAATATGTATTTTTACTTACAAACTTCAGAGTCATTATCAGGCAAGGCTTTCAATATCATGCCTTATATACTACATTTTGATATGCGGAATGTAAGATATAAAATTCCCATTATTATGAGGTACAATGTCTGGGCTTTTTTGTTTTTTTTGTTCCCTACTCCCCTACTCCTCTACTCCCTCCTTTAACGATAATTAGTAAATTGTAATGGCATGGGAAAATCTTCTGCTTTTAATCTTTGCATTACTGCTTGTAATTCATCTTTAGACTTAGCAGAAACTCTAACGGCATCACCTTGAATAGATGCTTGAACTTTTTTAAATTCATCCTTAATCAACTTAGTAATTTTTTTAGCATTTTCTTGAGTAATGCCTTTTTGTAATTTAACCTCTTGTCTAACTCTACTACCACTAGCAGATTCTACTTTGCCAAAATCAAATATTTTTAAAGATAAATTCCGTTTAGCTGCTTTAGTTTGTAAAACAGTATGGACCGCATCTAAACTAAATTGACTACTGGTATTAATCGTAATTGTATCTTCTCCTAACTCTAATGTTGTACTAGAATCTTTCAAATCATAGCGAGCTTTAATTTCTCGCTCTGCTTGGTCCATTGCATTTACTAATTCTTGTCTATCAAAATCGCTGACTATATCAAATGATGATGTAGATGCCATAATTTTTTCAGATATTATCTTGATTTTACTTAATAAAAATTCCGATCACAAAAATAGCTTACTAAAAATTATTGACACTAATTAAACTTAGAATAAACAAAATAACTGTACCAGAAGAACTAATAGCAAACATGAGCGATCGCCCGATAGGTATATCCAAAATATAGAATACCGAATAAAAAAATCGCCCCACCACAAAAGCAACTGATGCTCCTATAGCTAACACAGAATCTTGTTCTGTAACATAAGCCATAAAAGAAGCTGCTGCAAATAGAATAAAAGTTTCAAAAGAATTTTGATGTGCCCAAGTTGCCCTCTTAGCATAATCAGGCAACTTTTTAAACATAGCACGAGGGGCACCCATATCATAACCTACTGTAACACGACCGTAGGCTACTACCAAAAAAGGAACATAGATAAGGATCGCCCCTAAAGCAATACAATCTAAAAGGATTGAAGATGGTGGTAATTCTAACAGACTCATTTTTATAATAAAACTAACTAATCAAGGTAGAAAAGAGTTACGACTTTACGTTGTTCTTCTGCATCTTGACAGGTCTTCAATAAAGTATGACTATCGTGAAAAGCAAAACAAATTAACTGTTGACATCTAGAAACAATTTCTTGGTTACAAATAGAGCTCGCTTCGCCTAAAGATAATTGATTGTTTTTGGGATTTTCCACCACATGAATTACCTTTTCTAATTCTTTACGAGATTCTCTTGGTTGTCGTTCCAGACTTTGAGGTAGAATTACGGTAACTAAATTAGGGTCAGCCCTTATTACCCCCCGAACCACTGCTAAGTTAGTACCCGTTGCACCTGAGGTAATAATATGATTTGAACCTAATACCAAAGCATAACTTAACAACTCAATTAATTGTTGATGAGTAATAGGAACATGACGAGAACCCAACATAGCAATCCTCTTAGACCCTGTTTGTTGAATTGCTAAAAGTTCCTCTAAAAAATCATCCACCTTGGGTAGATCAATTGATTGACTCAAAGATTTTATCTATTTTAATAAAATTTCAAAAGGAATTATAACAATTAAATATGTTTTTGTACATTTATTTTATATGAAAAAACACAATTGAGTCGGAAAAATCAATCAGTAGAAATATCAGGGTGAAAAAAAGCTTTGGCTCAACCAGTCAAAGAATCTAATCTTACTCCCCCTTCCCATTATTTCCGGCGTAGCACCCCCTGGATTAAAAGGGTCTTTATATAGGAATGGACTTGCCAGATTATCATGCAATGGACAACAAGTCGGACATTGGCTTAATGGATATGATGCTATCCTAGTAGTAGATTTTAATTCATCTGTCTTGGGTGCTCTTGACTCAAAACCTATTGACCGTTATGTACAAACAGCAGAACACCAGGAAGAAACATAAAAAAAGAAGATATATTTTTGGTAGTTATGGAATGAACCTTTTGACAAAACTTACCCAAATTCACCCAAAACCTGTTTTGAGCTTTAGGGCTAGCGTTGTCTTTCACCCATATACCACTGACCCCAGTCCGTAATTTATCTAAGAACGTGGCCATAAAATCCCTGGTAACTCAAGCTACTTATTTACATAGTTTTCCCCTGTTAATCGCAGCATCAAAGTCTTACTCGGCTGATGACCTCCTTCCGTAAGGATTGAATTTGGCCCTCTTTCAGCCTCCCATAGGGTAATTGTTTTTGTTGACATTCTTAGCAGTTCTGCTGGATCATATATAGTTAATAAGTCAAAGATAAAACCAGTGTATCACAATAAAGGTCTAATTTTGTTAAACTTTGTCAATTATTTTATAGTCATTTCAAATAAGAATGGAAGACTTTTTCTGCTGAAACTTAGTTAATGCAATAAATACTCGTCTCAATCTAAATTAAAATAACTATAATAATGTTGATAGCCCTCTAGGAAACTTTTGGGATAAACTGACTCAATCTGTAAAAAATGTTGCTAATACTTCGGTTTTGGCTTTGCCAGCTCGACTTTTGGCTTTATGGGAAGCTGGGCATCCTTATGGTATTAACTTACAGACTTGAGAAACTCTGGATATAGAAAACCTAGGAGGTCTTCGAAAATCAGCAAAGCTATTCATATAGCATTACCATAAGTTATACCAATAGATTTTCATGGTACTTGGAATTCACGTCCAATAACTTCCTAGTTTCTAATTACACAAATGTAATATACTTGTTGAGCAAATAAAAAACCTTGAAGCTAAGGAAATCTAAACAAAAAACAACATTACTAAATTTTTGCAGCTAAACACTATAGCAATCCCCCCATAGCTTAGATTGTGATAATTCATAAACTAGAAATAAACTTCGAAACTATTGCCAATTGACCCAAACCCACATTCCGAAAGGCGGTAAGATTTTGGAAAACATAAAAATAAGATTGCTATAGCTATGCTTCTAGCTGAAAATGACCAAGCAAACGTTCAAAATCAAAGTGTTGTGCTATGAGATTTTTGGCGAATTCTACCTTAACAGGTTCGTGTAAACGAACACTCTCGAAAGTTCTATTAATGATTTCCACTGTAGAAAGAGTTTCACACTCCACTGACAAGACAGGTATTTCCGCATGTTCGGCAGTACTAAGTACTGACTTATCTGGTGGAAGTTTTCCAGTTAAAATTAGACAATGGGTTGAAGTCTCTAAAGCTGCTAGCTGAATATCTGTGCGATCGCCCCCGGTAACTACTGCCATATTCCTAGCCTTACGAAAATATTTCATGGCTGAACTAACATTCATTGCACCAATTGTCAAGCTTTCTACTATTAAACCTAGACGGTCAGAACGACAAAGTACCTGAGCTTCTAATTGCCTGACTAATTCTTCAACTGTAACACTCCGTAATAGATTACTCCTAGGCAATATTCCTAATACAGGTATATTCCTAACTTCCAAAAAAGGTTTTACTAAACTAGTTACTGTTTCTAGTGCTGCTGGTGGCACATCATTAATCACTACACCCATAAGGGAACTACCCAAACGTTGTTTAGCTGAAAGTAAAGAGTCTATATAAGAATGTAAATTGGGACGAGTTACCAAAATCACGGCAGAATTAGTAATTTCAGCCACTTGTGGGAGTGATAACTCAAACAGACTACCATCATCTAGGTTACTAGGTCCTTCTAATATTACTAAATCTTCTCCTTCTATCTGTAGATATTGTGTTAGAGATTTTTGATAATCAGTTTTTTCTTTTCCCAGCAACCCCCTCTCTATATTACTTTTATCCAGCATCAACAAAGTTGGTCGAATACTATTTTGTGAAAGTTTGAGAGTCTCAGTTATAAACTGAACATCAGCATCTGTAGAAATAGATGTTGTATTTAAACAGTTTCCCAAAGGTTTTCCATAAGCAATGGTGATACCTTGTGCTTGTAACTGATGGGCTAATCCTACGGTAATTGTAGACTTGCCACTATGGGCTTCAGTCGATCCAATTAGCAAATAACTTGCAGATTTTGGCACATCCTCACTCCTGCCATCAATAAACTTTTGATAATTCTCGCATTTTTAGGGCAAGGATTACTGTTTGACATTCTGCTTCATAAAACTGATATAAAACGTCACAATTAGTAATTTTTTAATGTTTACTTCCGACTCGAAAAAATTTGCCAGCAAAACCTAAGATAGAAATTCACAGGTATTGCTCAACCGCATATCTCAAATTTATTTATATTTACATCTGATCAGAAATTTATATAGGAATTCTAAATCATTTTTCAAATAACTGGAATTATTAAAAAATAGTTTCAACTTTTGTTAATTATGCTTTCTATATCCTACCTCCTGCCTTATAGCAGCCCCAATCTTTCACGTATTTAGATAGGATTGCTATAGAACCCATTTCGTATTTTTTTCAAGTTTAATTATTGTATAAACTATCATTTTATCGAGAAATTTCGGACACTTGTAATATCCGAGTAGGAAGTATTTATGCCAATAACAATTAGAACTTGCTGATTAAATCAAAAAGTTTTTAGATATAAGGACTTTAGCCTTAGCATATGTGAAAAAAGTGCAAGCTTTTTGCATCATTAAGCATAACACCCACATTCGACTTCAAAATGTAGTATGCAAAGATGGTAAAACTTGAGTAAGTATTTAGGCCCAAGAAAAAATCTCAAGGTGTAATTCTAGATAATAAGTGAAAATAAAAAAGAGGAGAAAATGTCAATAGAAGTTAGCAATATAGACCATTTAACCGACATTCCGCAGATCTTCATATATAGTCTTTTTAATTAAGATTGAAACAAAAAAAGATTTAAAGATAATCAATACTTTATTTATCCCTGGTCAAAAAAAAGGGAAAAAAGTTTATGGTGAGCAAGAGAGAAAACGAGTTAAAAGAGAAAATTTAGTAGCCGGGAGAAGAAAAAAGGAAAAAGATTTAATAGCACCAATTATATTTAACTTACATTCCGCACGTCAAAATGTAGTATATCAGACATGATATTGAAAGCCTTGCCTGATAATAACTATGAAGTTTGTAAGTAAAAATACATATTACGGCAGCTATTGATATTTATTAGCAATAACAGAGGCTATAATCTACCTTGTTCGTTAAAAATACCCTTGTAGTATACTTGAAGTGCGGAAGGTGGGATTTAAAGGAAGCCTAAACGCCGTGGGATTTAAACAATGGTATGATCAACATTTATTACCATCATTAAAAATTCCCAGTGTACTGCTGCACGGATAATTCACCAATTCTCACGAAAAAACGTTATTGCAGAATTAGTAGAAGTAGGGGTTCATCAATTACTATTTTTGCCAAAATACTCTCCTAATTTAAATGACATAGAACATGATTTTAGTGCATTAAAAAGAGCTCTAATGTATTCACCTATCAATACATCTATTGATGAAATTATTCGTAATTATTGTGCCATGTACTGTCTCATTTTTATTTAAAAAAACTATTAGTCTAAATAGTTACTCAAGTTTTACTATCTTTGCATACTACATTTTGAAGTTTAATGTGGGATAAAATGTGAGGATTAAAAGTCGACAAAGGCAAAAAAAATTAAGGGACAATTTTCCGACTACATCCCCTATAATTCTTCTAACTCTTGAGTTCTAAGTCCTACCCTCACCCATAAGAAAAATTTGAGCCAATCCCATAGTCAACCAAAAAGCAAGAGCAGGACTGACCGAAAAATTGGGTTTAAAGCCTCGCCCTTCTAGGGCGACTTTTGCCTCCTGCCATCTGCCTTCTAGTTACCCGTCTTTCTTATAAATCAGTAGAATTTCTGTGTTATACCGTTATTCTTTAGATTAAGTGAAAACTCTTCCTAATTAGGTGATAGTTGAAATGCAAACTTTCACTGTTTAGTCCTGTACAGTGACTATTTACTAAATCTAAATTACTGGTAGCGGAGTAGCTTACCATAGAAATTCTTAGAGAAATCTATTGTATGAGTACGATTATAATTTAGCAATACATCGATTAAAAAATCAATAAACTCATAAGTGGCCATCATAAGTTCATAACTGAGTTCTTGATTACCATCAAACTGCATTCGACAACGAGTTATATCTGCAGGTAACATAGAAACATTCCAAGTAATAATAAAAGGAATATTTTCACCTCCTTCAATACTTCTCGCTCCTTCTAAACTTTTTTGTTTGTACAAGCTAATAGCATAACCTAAATATTTACGTCTTTTTTCTGGGTAATATGGGTTATAAACGGCTATTTCCCCTTTTTCGGCTGGTTTTAATTGATTAATTGACATCCTAAGACTCTCCGTAATCAATACGCTCATCAATATTAATCATCTTATGTTGATTAAATAGACAATTTAGAATGGTATTTAAAATAGGATTATATTTCATATTTCGACATCCTGCCCGGCCTAAAGGCACCAGATTTTGTAAGATAATTTGTGTAGAAAATCTCTCCTTATATCTCTCAATTTGGCATGAAATTTAGCTATTTTTAGTCTAGCTTTTTCATATCATAGTAATTAACCAGAGGAACAATTATTACTTGTTCTGTGAGAATCATAATTGATTTTACTATCAAAAAATAGCTCACTTTTTGATAGTAATATTTTCTGATTTTTTACTAATTGAGGTTTACTAATCCCCTGTTTTGTATAAACTAAAATATTCCTCCCTTTCTTTTTATCTTTATATAATGGCCATTTAGGACAGCTTTTAAACTTACTTGGGCATTCATTATAAGCTCTTATAGCTTGAAAAAAACTTGGCCAATTTTCATCTAAAATAATCAAAACCTGCTGAGAAGCTTTTGCTGGTATTGCTTGATAATCTGCTCCCGACTGTAATAACTTTTGAACCTTGTTATAATTTAGATAATTTCCTTTTCCTTTATTAATAAACTCTTGTCTAACTATGTATTTAGCCATGTTTAAGAGATTTTTAGACAATAAAGCTAGACCATCAAGTGATTTATAATTGAGATGATTTTTTTAATAATAGTAAGTTCTACTAACTAGATTATCCCGACTTTAAACATTTAACTATCTGTTCTGTTTTCCTTATTCTGATCCTGATTCCATAAAGCCGAGCCCAAAAAGATGTGCTGCATGGAGACAAAATTTTCCATTAAATCATTAGTTTCTTCTGATGCTAAATTAACTACTTTAATGTCTCTATAAGTTTAGAGTTAAGAGAACTTTCAAGTAATTAAAGCCCACTCTACTTAATCTATATTTATGTTCACAAATTATCAAGTCATAATCATTTTCCTGTAATAGCTTGATAAGCTTTCGTCTTTCGTCTATTCTCATTTACTCCACTACCTACCTCTTTAATAACCCTGACAACAAAAGAACCTTTGAAAGAGCAATAATTAAGTAGTCTTTCAGTTTGAGATTCAAGATTAGGCTTGTTTTCTGCATTAGAAACTCTACAATAAATGGCTACTTTAAAAAATTTACATTGAGAGGAGTTGATATTATTCTTAACAATAATTGTTCCACTGGGTAGTTGATAAGCATCTAACTCTCCCGGTTTCCACATATTCTAAGCTGTCTTGTAACAAACTCCGATAATATTTTGCATTGCATCAGATAATTTGATTCATAAACCTATTTATGGGAATTTAACTAATCCCATTCTAAGATATTTTTCGTTATTTTTTTATGTTTTTCTATAAGTTAATGAAATTTAACAATACTTGCTATAAAATTAAATTATCCCAACGAACTGATAACTAACCCAAAACACTAAGGTATGTGAAAAAAATTGTATATAGCACTACGTCTTTTTGTTAGGACAATAAATTTAGGTTGTAAGGGAATAGGGAATAAGCATAGAAGCAATAAAGAAATGTCCTAACATATTTGCGTAGGGCTATAACCATTGACAACTAAAACAGATTTGACATCCTTCCCGGCCTTTAGGCAGGGGAATTCATACCGAGCCTTAGTTTCTCGGCGGGTTGACGTTTCACAGGCTACCGCTACTTTGGCAGATATCTTACACTTGCCGACCCGCGGGTTTTTTGTCTGGTGTATGCCCACCCGCGACTAATATATGTCTTGTGAACTAAAAAGCAACAAGGACTAGCCAGTGAAAACAAATCAACTAAAAAGTCGCCCGCTTATGGGCGAGGCTTTAAACCGAATTTTTCGGTAAGTCCTGAAATTATCAAAAACTAAAAGTCTCAACTCCAGAGGTAAAAAGACCATAGACCATATTTATATTTTTTTAGGTGGAATATAGGTTAGTCTCTTAAACATAAGAAAATTATTAGCGGTTGGATATTTTAAGATTAACAGAATTATGCCCGACAGTTATTGGCCAAAAAAGGATGACTATAAGGAAACCAAAATTTATCAAAATCATACCTCAGATAGTGAAAAGGAAAATTCTCAGGTATTGGAAAAAATGGAAACTTCAGATGCTAACCAAATAGAGCAAAAAACGGAATTGGTGGGAAAAATAGAGTTTCAGAATATTTACGATGGCCGTAGACCTAAAGCAGCATTTATGCTGTCGCTTATTTGGACTACTACCATTATCTTACATTTGCTTTCCTGGGGATATTGGATAATTCTTGGTTTGACAGGTTTACTATCAGTCCAACTTTTGAGAATATTATTTGCCAAACCCAAACGAGCTCCCAAACCTCTATCAGAAGAAGATTTAGCCGAATGGCCTTATGTCTCTCTGTTAGTAGCAGCTAAAAACGAAGAAGCCGTAATTAGCAAGTTGGTAAAAAATATCTGTACTTTGGACTATCCTACTAATAGCTACGAACTATTAGTCATAGATGATAATAGTACAGATAAAACTCCTTTATTGTTAGAACAGTTGGTTCAGGAATATCAACAGCTAAAAGTGATTAGAAGAGGTCCAGATGCTGGGGGTGGTAAGTCAGGTGCTCTCAATGCTGCTATACCCTTTGTGAAGGGAAAAATTTTAGGAGTATTTGATGCAGATGCACAGGTGACACCAGATTTACTCCGAAAGGTAGTACCACTTTTTTTGAGGGAAGAAGTAGGAGCAGTACAAGTCAGAAAAGCGATCGCTAATGCTGGTTTAAACTTTTGGACGAAGGGACAATCAGCAGAAATGGTTGTGGATGGCTTTTTTCAGGAACAGCGAATTGCTATTGGCGGGATTGGAGAACTCAGAGGCAATGGCCAGTTTGTGCGCATGAATGCTTTAGAAGAATGTGGAGGGTGGAACGAACAGACTATCACTGATGATTTAGATTTAACCATTCGCCTACACTTAAACCATTGGGATATAGACTTTCTGGCTTTTCCGGCAGTAGCGGAGGAGGGAGTAACTAGCCCCATAGCTTTATGGCATCAACGCTCCCGATGGGCAGAAGGAGGATATCAGCGGTATTTAGACTACTGGAAATTGATTTTGTATAACCGGATGAAATTTAGTAAAAGTTGGGATTTATGGCAGTTTTTGGTAACACAATATTTGTTATCAGTTGCTGCTGTGCCTGACTTTTTAATGTCAATAATATTACGTCGTTTACCAATAACAAGTCCCTTAACTGTGTTTACTGTGATGGTCTCTTTGTTAGGAATGTTTATAGGTTTACGTCGAACTAGGGAAAGACAGATGAGTTTAGTAAAGGAGGAAAAAGTGATGGAGTTTGGTTCAAGAAAAAAGTATCCATTGTCTTTATTGCAAACTTTACTCGAAAGTATACTGGGAACCTTTTATATGCTCCATTGGTTTGTGGTTATGGGTATTACTATTGCTCGGATGTCTGTATTACCTAAGAGACTAAAATGGGTAAAAACAGTTCATACAGGTGATCGAAAAAGTTAAGAGTTAGGGTTAGGGAGTTGCGCAAAAATCAAGTACTAGTCAAACAAATTATACTCAAAAAAATGCCAAACCTAATTGGTAGATTGATCAACTGGAAGTCCCTTATTATTATCCTAGACAGATATTTTGATAGTTATTCTGTGAGTTGCTCAAACAATTGACCATTTTTTTGACTGATTGGTATCAGAGATGAAACATATAGCAATTCTCTTTCTAAGTTCTGAACTCTCAATTTTTTGTTACATAAATCTGCTGAAATAATACTATAAAATTGTAATTATTGGGAATAGCTTAACATAGCAAACATTCCCATAGGTTAATATTTTTCAATAGAAATTGTGATAGTTAAAATTATTAGGATGACAATGCTTTAGATTTATAATTGCTATAACCAAAATATATGTATTTTTTTCTGCTAATGACAAAAATGAGTGATGGAAATAAAATCCCTATAGTAACAGATAATTATGCTAAAAATAGGCGAAATTAGATGATAGGTATAGCAATTTATTAATCAAAAAAAATATTTTAGTCCTTCCAGAATATTAATATATTTAGTATTATTAAGCTGATTTTATTTGCAATTATTTGGGAAGCTCGTAGTTGCCAAGTTAATTAAAATATCGGGAGTTATAAAAATTTAAAATACCAAAATATTATTAACTAGAGCAAATAAAAAATTAAGTTGATATGGATTTATTAGAATATCAGGCAAAAGCATTATTTAGTGAGATGGGAATACCTGTTTTGCCATCTCAAAGAATAGATTATCCTAAAGATTTAAAAAGATTGAAAATCCCCTATCCAGTTGTACTGAAATCTCAAGTTCATACTGGAGAAAGAAGTAGCTTAGGGGGTATTAAATTTGTTGAAAATACAATTGATGCTGTGGCAGCAGCTCAAACAATTTTTAATTTGCCAATTAAAGATGAGTATCCAGTGGTTTTGTTGGCCGAGGCAAAGTATAATGCTGCTCAGGAATTATATCTGGCAATTGTTTTAGACCCAATAGTACGTCGCCCTCTACTTCTTGGTTCAAAACAAGGGGGTATTGAGGCTGAAACAACTATCAAAAGTATACAAAAGGTGGTTGTTAATCAAGAATTTTCCCCTTTTTATGCACGTCGTTTAATGGTGAAAATTGGCATGGAAGGAAAATTGATAGAATCAGTCAGTCATATAGTAGAGAAAATGTATCAATTATTTCTTGAAAAGGATTTAGATTTGATAGAAATTAACCCTCTGGGTATTAGTCCGAGAGGAGAAATAATGGCTTTAGATGGTAAGGTTAGTGTTAACGATTATGCTTTGGGTCGTCATCCAGACTTGGTTAGTATAGTTGGCAAGAATATTAGTAATAATTATGAAATTAAACAGAAAGAAGTGAAGGAAATAGATGATAGTTCTTTATTAGGTATCGGCAATATTAATGGTGATAGTAATGAGAGAATTATACCAGATTATCGACTAAAATTTACAGAATTACAGGGAAATATTGCAATTGTATGCAATGGTGAAGGGTTAACAATGGCCACTGTAGATTTGGTAGTACAAGCTCAAGGAAAACCAGCTAATTTTCTCAATATAAAGTTAGGTGATTATTTGGAAGTTAAGGATAGTTTGCGATCGCAAATGTTTGCAGCTTTGGACTTGGTTAGTAAAAAAGAAAATGTTAAGGTAGTTTTAATAAATTTTATAGGTATAGTTGAGACGAGTGATGAGTTAATTACCATAGTATATGAATATTTAAATAAATTAAACAGTATTGACCAGAAAAAAATTAAATTTGTACTGCGTCTATTAGGAGGTAGAATTAGCAAAGCTAGAGAACGTTTATCAGAGCTACCTGTAGAGGTTATAGAAAACTTAGAGGATGCAGTTAGCAAGGCTGTTTCTCTGTCTAAATAGCGATATAGCTTGATTCACCAACGCCATAGAAACCTTTGATATGATAGATGATTGTTTATGTGATAAATACCTATATCAATAATAGTTTGAGTATTATGAATTTAACTCGACATAGCAAAGTTATAGTTCAGGGTATTACAGAAAAAATATCTACCCAGATAGCTTTAATGATGAGGTCTTGTGGGACAAATGTAGTAGCAGGTATTAGTCCCGGAGAAGGGGGAGAAGAATGGCATGGTATTCCTGTATTTAGTTTAGTAGAACAGGCAGTGGCAAAGATAGGTTTAATTGATACTAGTGTAATAGTTATGCCTGCTTATCAGGTATTAGATGCTGCCTTGGAGGCGATCGCTTCTGGCCTTAAACAAATTGTGATTATTACAGAAGGTGTGCCTCCCCTGGATATGGTCAAGCTATTAAGAAAAGCTGAGGTTACAGAAACTTTGATTATTGGGCCCAACTCTGCAGGCATTATTGTACCAGAGAAGTTATTACTGGGTACTCACCCAACTCAATTTTATACCCCAGGTCCAATTGGGATTATTAGTAGTAGTAATACTCTGAGTTATGAAATTGCCTGGGAACTAACGAAGTCAAGCTTGGGACAATCTATTTCTGTGAGTCTTGGTTGCGATCCAATTGTAGGTTCTTCTTTTCTCCAGTGGTTACAAAAATTAGATGAGGATGAGCATACAAAGTTAATTGTTTTAGTAGGAGAAGTTGGTGGTGTAAGTGAAGAAGTAGCAGCTTCTTATATTTCAGAAACAATTGATAAGCCTGTAATTGCTTATATTGCTGGTACTCATGTTCCCATAAATAAAAATCATAGTCATGCTAATAGTTTAATTGGTGCTAGGGCTTATAAAATTGAAAGTAAAATTGCAGCTTTTGAAGGAGTTAATATACCAGTAGCAAAACGACCCTCTGATATTCCAAGTTTAGCCAGAAACTTACTTTGACACTCTCCCCGGCTGCGTCGGCGCGATTAAACAATCGAGTCCTAACTCCCTGGCGAGTTGACGTTTCACAGGCTGCTATTTAGACAAAGGGTTTCAAGAATCAACTCTGGCTCATGAAATTGGTCATTGGATGCTACATATTAACCAAGACGAAGTAGATGGAGTTGTCAAACAGTTAGAACTCGATCTCGGTGATTACGGAAAACCGAAAGAATTAGAACAACTCTTTGTTTGTCGCCGTGCAGGTGGAAGAAAAATAGACTCTATAGAATGGCAAGTACAATACTTTGCAAGTTGTTTGTTGACGCCAAAGTCTATTCTGGAAGAGAAAAGAAAAGGCAGAGACTTAACTAAGTGGTCAAATCTTTATCAAATCAGAGATGAGTTAGGGGTAAGTATTTCTAATTTAACCTACCGTTTGCAAGAGTTTGGCTGGATTTCTATACCTAAAGGTAGTCGCACAATTTATAGGGGACCTGCTGAAGTTAAGGGACAAACACAACTTTTTGGATAAACTTCTAGATTATTTAGAACAAATGTGAGATTTTTGTTAATATCACACATCCATTGTCGCAATTCTCTCGGGGTTTTGGGTAGTATAGCTATGGTAATGATTTTTAAGTTAAATAGGGATAGGGTGATGGGTAGTTGGGGTGAAACGGGAGTGTTTTTCCCAACCTGGGACTCTAATCTTAAGTTTTTCCTTCAAACAATATGAAAAATTGTCAGGTCGTCATCTCTTTGAAAGGCAAAAATTATCAAGTGCTGAGGTAATATTAATTGTTGAATTTTCGGGGTTGGTGATCTTGGTTATAATTTTTCACTAATCCTGAGCATATAACTATTAACAATGAGCATTTTATATTTGGCCAAATTTAGGTTTCATAGCTTGTTCTTCTCTGTAATTTCCACAAGATTAGATTGTTCCTGGAGTTTACAGCGCTTTTTAAATTGATGAACTACATCGCCATAACCAAAACCTTGTAGGGACCTTGCATAAGGGCGTCCCTACTGTGGTCGACCGACATGAAAAATGCTGTAAACTAAATTTTGGGGTCTTCAAATTATCTACTAAGAAGGAAGGAAAACTTGAAACTTAGAACAAAAGTATAATATAAGCTTTGGCCATGGAATAAGTGATAGATATTATTCGTTTTTTTTGGTGAGTTTGGATTAGGGTTGTATTATTCAAACTTCTCCTAAAGTCTTGCGATCGCTTAATTAACCCATAGCATAGACTGAGGAAAACCAACTTAAAAGTAATTACAATGCTTATAAGTGAAGGGTTTTAGTGAATTTAACTAATGCTCCTATTCTCCCTCGGCAAGTTTAAGGGTAACCATAATTAGTCTAAACTCCACTTGTTCAAAACTTCGAGTATGTATAATTAATTTTGCCTAACTACTTAGGATTTGCCAATTAAATCTCAAAAAATCACACCTAAGTGAGTACCTAAGTTAAAAATTAGTTTCCGCAGATATCTAACATACAGCAGATTTCGGGCAAATAATGTACAGGGTAAATAGTGGAAATCATGTAGTGTGGGCATCTTGCCCGTATGGGTGTACCTAATAACAAGGTCAACTGCTGTATATTTCTCTCTTTTCTTGACATTCTCCCGCAGTTTATAAATCTCTTAAACCTTGCTGGAGTGTTACACTGCTTACAACAGGTTAGAAAATCTAAATCTTCCTGTTTTTTCCAGTTCGTCAGCATAGCTGAGGTTTGTTTGTAGCCCACTCGTTCTTGATATTCATACCAAGGTTGAGTCCTGGCAGCTAAGGCTAAGTTGATGACGTAACGAAACAGTCCAAGGTTCCCCTAAGCAGACTAACAGTGCTGAGGAGTTGGGTAAAGTCTAAATTTATATGCTTTTTCAACCATCTGCTGTCTACCTTTAAATATTTACATCATAACAGATTATTGGTAAAACCGCAAGATTGATTGACATTCATCCCGACCCTCGCCTAGCAGGAGAGCGCGGGTCTTCCGCCAACACTCAGATAAAGGCTAGCGACCTTCTCAAGTAGAGCTAATCAGTGGGGTACTATGAGGAACTGATTACGAGGATTTTTAGGGCATTCTATTACTCTACTTGACTTATTCTCACACTACTATAAGTATTTTTTGGTATGACATAATTTATTTGGTTATAGAATATCACAGATTATTAATGGTCAATTCAAAGATAGAGGTAACCGTTGAGAGACAATATTTTTTAGTTCTAACATTAGGTCTTCATTACTTCTTTTAGCTTCCCACAACCCAGAATTAAAAGTATTTATTCGCCATTTTCCTTGCATAAAATTTTCATCCTCAGAAACAGTACCAATATAATTAATAATGTATTGTGAACCTATAAGATATCGCTTTGCAAAACTAATCTTACGTCCAATAACTTCACCACTTAATGTAGCTTCTCCTAAATAATTATCATCTAGGATGTTACCACTCAAAGTATTACCACTTTGAACAAAAGTGACTTCAAATCTTGTAGGATTTGCTTGTTGCCAATAAGTACCTAGCCAGGTTCCACTTAAGTTTGCTATCATAGCTGAGTTTGTATTTAATACAAAATTTGAAATATCAAAAATGAGTTTACAGGTTAATTCATTTAACTGCTTCTGGGAACAAGGAAGCAAAAAATAATTGTATACTTAAGTAGTAGATATAAAAAAACCTTATCTACTTATAGTAATCCTAAATTGGTTGTGATAATTTTTATAATAGTTGAATACCTTTGAAATTATGACTTTTAACTGCTAATATTATATCCTATAAAGGGTTGATCGTATAAATATTAAGGAAACAATCTTGCTCTTTAGTGGGTTAGCTGGTATATAGGATTACAAATAATTACAACTCCTATGTCTGCCTAACCCACCCCACAAGGAGGGCTTAAGGTTTTGTTTATAAATGGTCTCTTTAATAAATATATCAATGGAGATAGATTATAGTCAAAACACTATGGCAATCTCAAATAGGTTGTGACAATTCAAAAAATAGAAATTAACTCCAAAACTATTGCCCATTGGCTATTGCCCTTAAACCTTTATCCCAAAAAGTGGTAGAATTTTGGGTACGAGTAAAATAGGATTGCTATATTTGCTTATCCCAGCAAATTTTTGATAATTATCCTCAGACAATCAGATATTTTCTCGGACTTTCTCTTCTTTAATATGTATAAAGTTTTAAAATTCATTCATGATCTGAATTAGCCAGCAATATTGACCAAATAATAAAGTCTCAAACCTCTCCTTTTAAACTATCCATGCTCAGGAACTCCTAAAAGTATTTTCTGAAGGTGATATACCGAGGTAGAAAGGGAATGAGCCTTAAATTACGAAATCATAAAAAAACCCATTTTTAAATACATTTACCCTTTAGCGATATCAATCAAAATTTCAATGCATAAACTTTATATTTTGTCAAGTTTTATTTAAAGAAAGATGTTTATAAACCATAGCCTTTTAAGGGGATGAAAAAAACAACTTTAGTATTTCAAGTCTCCAGCTTCAAAGGTTGGTACTGATAACTAAAATGACACCTAGAGAAAACTTTACTACTCCAACTAAGTTGATAAATAGGATATTTTGGCCCAAAAGCTCAAGGTCGATTCAGGTAAAGAAGTAGCTATACTAAGATCCTGTAACCATAATTAACTAAAACTTTAATTAATTTTTCTATTTTATTCTCTACTTAGATATTATAATATTTAGAAAGTAAACTGTAGTTGTATAATTTATTCCTAGTGTCAACCAAAGTCTAAAAATTAGAGACAGCTAATCCTAACTATAAAAACCAAGCAACTTAAATTATCTTTAAAAATAAGTTATTGAGAGAAAAATGAGCAGAAATAAACAACTATTAAGTCAACATAAACAATTGCCTGAACCTCAAGAAAATGATTTGTTGAAAATATTTAGTCAGTCTCCAATAGGTACATCAACTTGGAATTGGATTCTTACTCGTCCTCGTTCTGAAAAAAATCAAATTTTCTTGCCTCTCTCTACAACATCTGATTGGACAACAGATTATGAACCATTATTTTTATTAAAAGTTTCTCCAGGGAAAAGTTGGGATTTGGAAAGTTCTCTTAATGTGGCTTGTAAAGCTGGAGTTTTTATCACAAAAGTAGGCTCTATTGCTGTGGCACCAATATATGTACTGTTCCAGTTATCTAGAAATGATTATATTTATCAAGTTTGGATTAATCATTATAGAGGGAATATGTTACCTTCTCCTTTAGATAAATTGGAAAAAATGCCATATTTGACTCTATTGTTAATGGAAGATAAATCTCAGCCAGAAAGATTGATTAAAATTGAAAATCAAATAGATTGGTTATCTTTGAAGGTTAAAGTAGAATCACTTGCGTCTTGGAGTTGGGATGCTTTTAATGCAGTGAAATCTCTAGGATATTCTGGTCAAGAATTATGGGACAGAACAACAGAAACACAAGCCAGAGAAACAACAATAGCTAAGTTAAACGATCGCTTTAGGAATGGAGATAAAAGTCTAGGAGAATATAGAATGAGTCGGGAAGTATTGGCACTGCCGAGAAAAAAACAAAAAGAACTATTTAAGGAAATTCAAGATTTTTCTGATTTTACACCTGAAAATGACCCCAATGGTCAACATGAAATGGGTAGAGTGATGATGGATGGTGTCGAATATGTTTGGAAAATTGACTATCTAGATACGAGTATGATTATGTTATCAGATGCACCAGAAGATATAAATAGAACTACTAGGGTATTATTGGTAATACGAGAGGATGAATGTTAATATGATGGACTTATAGCTGAAGTAAAAAGTAAAGACTCAGAAGTTAAATTGGCAGCACGGACTATATTGGAGAAGATTGAGAATGTTGTAAAAGTCATATAGTAGTCCGTGCATAGGTTGCGACAAATCAAAAAGTAAATAAAACTGTTAAAACTCTTACCTATTGTCCATTCTCTGTTCCCTTTTACCTAAAAAGCAGTGGTATTTTTGCCATGAATAAAATAGAATTGCTGTAGCAACTGCTATATTTGACTACTCGAAATTAATTGGTGGAAAAGGAGTAAAAAAGAGGTATCTTAGCTTGACAAATTTGAGTTTTAGTACTAAATGATTTTTTTGATAACATCCTCGTCATTCTCCAAATTATTTCTGACTTTTCTACTTGATATAAATGGAATTAATGATCTTGATATATAAATATTCAGCTGTGAGTTCTTAGCTATTGGTACTAAAGCATTTTATGGTTGAAAAAATGAGCAAAGTTCAGTCTAGACAAGGAAATTATTTCGATGATCAAAAAATGGCTTGAACTTTTGCTCTCCCTGGATTGATACCTTTTTGATGTCAAAGCTTTTGTTGGTTTATATTTGAGCCTATTTTCTGACTACCTGGCGGTTTTTGCCCCATTATGAGTTTCATTGCTATAGTCATATATATATAATTAATGAGGATTGAAAAAAAGTGATTTTAGGAAAAGCTACAGCGATAAAAACTAAGTATTATGCTGAACGTCATCAAACAGAATGTCCCCTAGAAAATTTCCGAGAGTTTAACAATTTTACTGCTAGTTCAATAGGTATTGGTACATATCTAGGTTCCTCAGATTCAGCAATAGATGATTTAGTTACGGAAGCAATTATTAAATCAGTAAAAGGTGGGATAAATTTGATAGATACTGCGATAAATTATCGGTATCAGCATGGTGAAATGAGTGTGAAAAAAGCTCTACTTAAATTAATAGAATCAAAAACTGTGTCACGGGAAGAATTAGTTATTTGTTCTAAAGGTGGTTTTATTCCTAACCGAGAAAGAGAGGAGTGGTTTAAGCGAGAATATATAAATAACTCTAAGTTTAATATTCAAGGAACAGATCTGGTGGCAGGAGTTCACTGTATGCACCCAGAATATATTCAAGACCAACTGGAACAGAGTTTGATGAATTTGGGCATAGAAACTATTGATGTTTATTACTTACATAACCCAGAAACTCAATTAGGAATTATTTCTACAGATGAATTTTATGGTCGTCTGAAGGCTGTTTTTTCAGTGCTAGAAAAAGCTGCTGATGCGGGTAAGATAACTGCTTATGGTATTGCTACTTGGCAAGGTTTTCGGGTGCCACCAACAGATGCAAAACATATTGATTTAAGTAAAACTAAATCTATTGCTCAAGAAATAGCAGGGGGAAAAGGCGATCGCTTTCAATTTATCCAACTACCAGTTAACTTAGCAATGTTGGAGGCAGTTGTTAGTCCCACTCAATTTGTAGATGGCAAAATTTTGCCCGCTATTACTGCAGCAAATAAACTTGGGGTTAATGCGATCGCAAGTGCTTCTATTGCTCAAGCTAAAAACCTCAAGCAGTTTCCTCAAAAAATTATGACTGCTCTTGGTCAAGGCCTGAAAACAGATGCACTATCTGCTCTCCAGTTCACCCGTAGTGTTCCTGGTTTATGCTCGGCTCTGGTGGGGATGAAGTCTCCTGACCATGTGGCGGAAAATTTAACGTTAACGAGTGTTCCTCCATTAGATGCTGCTGAGTTTGCTGAGTTGATAGGTTGATGGGTTAAGAGTTAGGGAGTAGGGAGCAAGTTGTGGTGTGGGTATCTTAACTGCTATATTTGTACTTTGTGGGTGGCAGTAAGTACTGTATTATTGCCGGAGATTTGAGAAAATAGCGATCGCTATTTCACTATCACAGTAGTTATTCAGCACTTTAGCAGTCAGCTTGAGGGCTTTTCTGTTGGTCATGCTGGACAAAAATATCGATGAAAGTAATATAGCGCTTTTTAAATTGATGAACTACATCGCCATAACCAAAACCTTGTAGGGACGTTGCATGCAACGTCCCTACTGTGGTCTACCAATATGAAAACTGCTGTAAAATACTTACGTAAAGCTGATCATCTTTTCGGTGTCGGACTTTTAATTCTTCAGGACTTAGGCATACAGATTAAAATATACACTATCTGTAGGGGTTAACGGCTGTTACAGCGCTTTTCAAATTGATGAACTACATTTGCCATAAACAAAGCCTTGTAGAGACGTTGCATAACAAGAATGCGTTTCATGTCGCATTCGGGTTAGGTCCCTACTGTGGCCTACTTATGTGAAAACTGCCGTAAACCCTAGATATAGTAGTTCTGCGTAAGTCCTGATAATATCAAAATATGAATTCACCAATTTATGAACCTATAAATGATGTAGTTGAAGTCGAAACTAATATGTCTTATAGTCGATTTAATCTAGAAACAGTTGAACAAACTTTTGGGCTAAATATTATTGAAAATTTGGAGCTTTTCGCCAAAATTCCAGAGGTAGAAATCAGCGATTTCTTAAAACAATGTCTGCAATATAATACTCCTCTTGCTTTAGAAATTGCTACAGAAAAAGCTAGATCAGAAATGATTATTACACCAATTTTGATTGAGTTAAAACAACAATTTGAGTCAAATATTAGTCTATTTTCTGGTAGAGAGTTTAATGTGGATAGTCAATTAGGATTGATTGGTTTTTGTGATTTTATTATTAGTAAATCTCGTTCTCAATTAATAATTAAATCTCCGGTTGCTATAATTTTGGAAGCAAAAAATGATAATATTCAATCTGGTTTAGGTCAGTGTATTGCTGAGATGGTAGCAGCACAAATATTTAATCAACGGCAAAACAATAATCATACAATTTATGGCTCTGTGACTACTGGTACTAACTGGAAATTTATGAAATTATTTGATCGAGTAGTAAAGGTGGATCCTAATGAGTATTTCTTGAATAATATTGGTAAGTTGATGGGAATTTTAAGAAGTTTTATTGAGTCAGAAGATTAAGATTAGACAGAATTTAACTATCTACTAGGAAAGTATTGATTTGAGATTAGTATTCTGACGGACTGGGACTGGGACTTTAACCCTGTCTTTGGTAATGACGGAAATATATTGTAGGGTATAAATCCTGATGAGCATTAATGTCTTGGTATATAGGAATGTATATTAGTTGACTCTGAATCAACTTTAGTTGAAATTTATCGTGGAGGATGGGAGAAAATCTAAATTGGCAGTTATTTTGAAGCGGTGAAGGCGATCGCTGATTAAAGTGTGAATTTAATATCTTCAGGACTTACCCATGCAGATGAAAATATACACCATCTGTAGGGGTTAACGGCGCTTAACTCTTACTAGACATAGTGGTTGGTGCGTAAGTCCTGATCTTTTTTGTTTTTGTATAAGGAGGTTATGGCTGAAGTCAGAAGGCCCGAATTTAGGACTCAGAAGTCAGATTGTTAAGTTATTAGAAGACTTACAATCTTTCCCGTTATTATCAGGTACAGCTACGCGGGCAAGATGCCTGTATTACATATTTTTCACTATTTACTATGTACATCATTTACTGGAAAGATGCTGTATGTAGGTGAATCCAGAAATCCAGTTTTTTCTACTAAACAGGACTTAGGAAGGCAAACTCTGCAAACCCGGTTTCTCCTAGATATTTATGTGTTAAAAACAATAATTTACTGTAGAAACTGGTTTTTTTGTGTAAGTCCTGACTAAAGTCTCTTTACAAACAATGATTTATCCTAGAAACCCGGTTTCTTTGGGTCAGTCCTAGTGGTTAAGGATGATTGAGAAAAACTTCAAAAATACAATAAATAAATATGAAAAAATCATCAAAAAGTTCAGCAATAAAATCTCAAAGTTGGTCGATTGAAAAGTTGCCTGGTTTAAGTCAAAAAGACCAAATATTACTAAGAGAAAATGGCATTAATACTACTAGAAAGTTATTAGAAATAACTCAAACTTCCGAAGAAAAGGTAATCCTAGCAAGTCAATTAAAAATTAATCTTCAATATGTCAAAAAATGGGTAGCATTAGCAGATTTAGCTAGAGTTCCTACTGTTAGTTGTGAATACTGCGGAATGCTACTTCATGTTGGCATTGCTTCAGTTTCTCAACTATCTCAAATGTCTACCCATAAATTGCATCAACAAATACTTAAATTACAGGTATCAACTATGCGACGTCGTGACCTTTGTCCGACGGTAGATTTAGTTAATAAATGGATTCAACAAGCTCAATTTTTATCATTATATAGCGGGTTAAGGAAGAAAAAAGAAGTTTGAAAATCAGGAAAAGACTTAAA
>JAKQYE010000084.1 GCA_023356605.1 Trichodesmium sp. MAG_R02
CTTTTTAGCCAGAGTAATAAACTGTCTTTGTAGTTCAAAATTAGTCGGTTTTTTCTTTCAAGGTTTGTACTTTTCCACCAGAGCAACCTAGACTATCATTCCAGAAGACGCGGACACAACCTAGGTCGCCTTGCTAATCAGTGTTTTTGTCCCAATGTTGAATATATACGGTACTTAAATCTTGCTTTCATAGAATGACTTTTGAACCACAGACTACGATAACGTAACCTGTGGAAAAAAATAAACTAAAAAGTCGCCCGCTTATGGGCGAGGCTTTAAACCCAATTTTTCGGTATATTTAATGGTTAGGCTAACTAACAATGGAAAAAAGCAGTCAATATAATATACCAAGCTTAAACAGGTATCTATCTCAGAGATTATTCTTTCTTTTATTGCAATACTCTTCCAAAGCTCCCTAAGAAAAAAGTCTCAGTTGCTATTTAAGTTTTAATTGGTTGAAATTCACTCCCCCATACCAAATACTACTGAACTCCGTATGAAAAGTATATTATCCCAGGGAAAGTATTAAATCCCCAACCATGCTAATATTTATCTTCTATAAACCTGGTTTCTTATAAGCTAAGACCCATTTAAAATGGGTATTACCAAGTCTGAAGTCATAAATCATAACCAATAAGGGTTATATTCTTAAAATGACACACAACAAATATGCGGTTTAAATGTACAACAGCTTAAGACTTCAAAGGAATCATATTCAGCATCACCTATCCTCAAAAAAAAAGGATTAGCTATAAGGATTTTTTTATTTTTCACTTAAACTCAAGATACACTGTAGAGCTTAATTAAATTATATATAATTGTACCACATTAGGTTTTGAAAAGTTAGTTTCTCCAAATCATTATAACCCTTCCAATTCTTGGTTTTACTTATTCGATAAACCTCCCTTCTCAATATAATTTGGCATCATTTAGTAATCAATTAAACGGCAAATATATTGTTAAAAAAATGTGAATAGTGATTATTACTTTTCCTTCATTTTTTTTCTTCATTTTTTAAGTTAGTTAAAAGCTAAGAAGCATTTAAGATGGGTACCACCAACTCCGAAGTTAGAAGTCATAATCAATAAGGGTTATATCCTTACATATCCAGACAACAAACATAGGGTTTAAATGTACGAAAGCTTACAGTGTTAAAGCAGATAAGTTAATAATTCATTAATAAACATTTGTAAGTATCTCTTGTATTGTATAGTGCAGATTAGTATGGGAATCAAAATACCTTGTTACCAAGTTTTGTTTCTTGTGACTTTTGTAGATCGTTGAGCTAATGCTAAAAGCAAATACACGGTAAATATATAACCAGTCGCTAGAACGGGAATTATTACAGGAATGTGATTGTGGTTCATGGTCTTACTAAATTATGAGGAGGTTTTTCAGGGACTCAACAAGTAGCTACTAAGGCTTAGTCTATTAGATATTAATTAAATTAATTCTAAGTACAAAAGTTATTTCTACTTGATTTTTATAGTAAAGTAGACTTGCTGATTAAATTTTTAAATGTTGTGTTTATACGGTTTGGTCTTGAGCACCAATCAAAACTGGTAGATATTTTGATTTATACAAGTTTATGTATTTTAATTTCTCTGAAGTTACCCTCGACTCGGGTAGTTTCTAGAATTAATATCTATATAATATGGGTTTGATTTAAGCCATCAACAATTACCTGCTACTGCAACTGAAAGAGATTGTTATAAAAAGAGAGGCATTTAAATAATCATTACCCTAGGTAATTAGATTTCCTCGCAAGAAACATTATCTTTCTGCTGGAATAAATATCTGTAAAAACAAGTATTTTTTAGAGATAAATACACGATTAAAAACTATTAAATACTATCAATTTAATAGACATTTATATCAACTATCTTCCTTGTGTTGACTAGATTTTAATCTAGATAAATTAGCCTGAGATTAAGTTTTTTGCCCCGCAATCTTCAGTACTTGAGAATATCAGCTCACTCTGCTTGGTTAAATTCAGTTATCTGCAAATATATCTCGCCCATATTATGCAGTTTCTGGCGTTGCTGAATCAAGGTATGAAAATAAAAAGTGAACAATCTGAAATACTTACTATTCAATAGTTTAGCAATTAACAAAAAGACAAATTATAACCACTCATCAGCAAGGCCAAGCTTTTTACTTATCAGAGAACTAAATAGCTTATTCACACAATTACGATTAAACGGGAAATTTTCCTAAAACATAACGATGTGGCATGATCGTATGTACCCCACTTCAAAGGCTATTAAACGTTTTCCCCATAATTGCTAAGTTTTCACTACTGGGCTCTAGATAACCTATTTACTTCTGCAATTCAAGATTCAATCAGTATCTATTTTCTATCTTGAATCATTATGGATCAAAGCATTTTCAAATGAGATGTCAAACAAGAGTTGGTTATTTGCTAACTGTAAAACAGGAGACAGAATTCCTCGCCTGTTGCCTCTTGCAATTATGCCTTTTGCTTAAAAGCAGCTGGGTCATTTGCGCAACTCAAGATAAATTGCCATATCAGATTCAATAACAAGATAACACAGTTAATGCTATTTGTATAAAGTATTTTGAGAGTAGCTTAACAATTATACACAATCTACTACTAATAATGTTAACGTCAAATCATACCAATTTCATCAACTTAATGCATACTAATTATCTTCATAAGGCCATATGATTTCATTCTGCGGTGTGATGTTTAGCCAGACTCAAGAAAATTGTCATTATAACTCAGGTAGAAACTAAGTTGAGCTAGATTTGATGTGAGGGAAAAAAATAATAATTAGGGAATATAGACACGGTTTCTTGTTTGAATGTCTAATTATTGCTTGTTTTTTTTGAAAAAGTATTTTTGATTAAAACTTCCAACTTTCTTATATAACTATCATTGTAAGTCTGAAGTCATAAGTAATCCCTGACTAGGTTTTAGCACTTATAAATGTCCGAATCCTATGCTTGGACTGCTATGTATAATAATAGTTAACTATGAATAAGAATATAATGTTTGACATCCTCCCCGGCCTAAAAATACTGGGTTTCGTACCGGGCCTTAGCTCCTCAGTGAGTTGACATCTCTAAGGCTGCTGCTACTTTGGTAGCAGTCTTATGCTGGCCAACCTGTCTGTTTTTTTGTCTCGGTATGCCCACCCGCGACCAATAAATTTCTTGCTGCATTTTCGTCTCCATTCAGGATTAGTCGGTTTTTTCTTTCCTGGTTTGTACTTTTCCACCAGAGCAAGCTAGACTATCATTCCAGACAACAGGGACACAATCTAGGTCGCCTTCCTAATCTGTATTTTGTCCCAATGTTGGATATATACGGTACTTAAATCTGGCTTTCATGGAATGACTTTCGAACTAAAAAGCATGATCACATAACCTGCGAAAAAAAATAAACTAAAAAGTCGTTAGCTTATGGGCGAGGCTTTAAACACAATTTTTCGGTTAAATTTTCTTAACTTGTAGCTTTATTGACTAATCTAGGACAAAAAATATGGTTTCAAGTTTCCCCTTTCAAGTCTGGGGTTTTAATTCTCGGCGGTCGCAAAAAAAATCAAAGCCCTCTTTTTATTGATAAAATAAAAAAACCCTTACTTTTGACTAGAAAGAGCCAAAGAATGTCAAAATGATTTTGTCTGGAAAGTCCTACCATGAAGTTAGATAATTATTAAATATAACTCAGCAGTTTTATTAGGGAATGGAAAAATCAAGCACTGTTTCATGGCGTAGAAAGTTTCAAGCTTCAATATAAAAGAATACAAGGTTACTTAAAGGCAGTCGAAAAAGAGAAAATAATTGAGTGGGTGAGGACACAAAATTACCTAAGATTGTCAAATTTACGAAAATATTTAAAGAAGCAATATGATGTAATTTTTGATATCTTATATAAGTTATTATAACTTACTCAAAGAAGCGGGAATAACTTGAAAAAACTCACTCATAGCAATCCGGCTAAAAATGATGGATTAGTAAAAGCAAAAAAAAGTTAGGGAGGAACTACTAAGAAAATGGCAATCAGAAGTAGAAGCAACAAAAGCTTCCAGTGTCAATATGGTTGACGAATCTCATCTATTATGGGGTGCTCTATAAAGCGATACTTGGGGAAGAACAGATGAAAAAAGAGAAATTTCGATTAAAAATGAAAAAGAAAGACAAACCCATTATGGAGCCTATTATTATCAAACTAAGGAATTTATTGTGCAAGAATTAAAGAAGTAGAAATACTGAAAATACTATGGAATTTGTTAAATATTTAAAAGAGGAAAGGCCAGGAAAAGGATTGGCAATATTTGGGGACGGTATAACTTCTCATAACTCTCAAGAGTTTTGAGAAGATTTGACGTTAATTAATCAAAAAAAACCGAAGAAAAATGCTTGATAAATTTTACGCTCATTGGCTCCGAATGCCCCATAGCAAAAACCCGTAGAAGATATTTGGTGACCAACCAAAAACTTTGTTATTGCACTTTATCATCTTTGCAGTTCTTTTAAAATAGTTAAGTGGCTATTTAAGTTTTTTGCAGATGGTCAAATATTTGACTTTCCTAAACTTTTTCAGTGTGTAATTTTGCTACAACCTATGTACGGACATGCTTAAGTTAATTTTTGATATTTACGGACATGCTTAAGTTAATTTTTGATGTGATTCTGGGAAAGACCCCTAATACTAAAAAAACACAATTAGTGGTATTTGTACAAAGTATTTTGAGAACTATGTAAACAATAAGCTTCTATCTACTACTACTGACATCGATTTATTATTTTGCTAATTTTTTTAAAAACATAATTTTGTTTTGCCATCAAGATTTCTAACTTTACCTATATCAAGGATGGTTAGCTTAGAATAATAATAGAATATGTAAAATTTTGTTAACTTGTAGCTTTACTGGCTAATTCATGACTACTTCCACTCTCCTATTTTCCACAGTAGAAGCAGACCTGCAACTACTAACAAACAACTTAAGAGAATTGGTAGGTGCCCGTCACCCCATACTATACGCGGCTGCGGAACACCTATTCCGTGTCAAGGGAAAACGGGTCAGACCAGCCATTGTCCTATTAATTTCACAAACTACCATGCTAAACCAAGAAATTACTCCTAAACATCGTCGTTTAGCAGAAATTACAGAAATGATCCACACTGCTAGCTTAGTTCATGATGATATAGTAGACGAATCAGAAATTCGTCGAGGTGTCCCCACAGTTCACAATTTATTTACCAATCGTATTGCAGTACTAGCAGGAGATTTTCTATTTGCTCAATCATCTTGGTACTTGGCCAATCTAGATAATCTAGAAGTTGTGAAACTTCTTTCGGAAGTAATTATGGATCTTGCAGAAGGAGAAATTCAGCAAGGACTACATAGATTTGATACTGACTTATCCATAGAAGCTTATTTAGAAAAGAGTTATTACAAGACGTCTTCTCTAATTGCTAATAGTTCAAAAGCTGCAGCTATTATTAGTGATGTCTCCCCAGAACTAGCCCAGGATATGTACTACTATGGTAAATATCTAGGTTTAGCATTCCAGATAGTGGACGATATACTAGACTTTACTAGCGCCACAGAATCTCTGGGAAAACCTGCTTGTTCAGACCTCAAAAGTGGCAACTTGACAGCACCAACATTATATGCATTTGAAGAAAAGCCAGCCTTACAAAAACTACTGGAAAGAGAATTAGCCCAAAATGGCGATTTAGAAGAAGCTGTTCGATTGATTAAAGATAGCCAGGGTATTGAAAAGTCTCAAGAGTTGGCTACTAAATATGCGAAAATGGCTGTTGAACATCTACAGTCTTTACCAGATTGTGATTCTCGTCAAGCTTTAATTAATCTTACTGAATATGTTTTAAGTAGGTTGTATTAACTTTAGTATTTTCCAATAATTAGTAATCATGAAAGAATACTATTTACTAGTATATGGCTAACAAACAATATCTATTTTGATGCTAACTAGGTTTTTTTGAGCCTGTTCTAAATTATCGTTCCCAAATTATAATTTTGATATATTTGCTTGAGGTAGTTGAATTTTTAATAATGCAAAATCTAGGTTTGGAAAATATTTCAATATCTTAAGCAATGTCTGGAGGAGTTTTACCAGGGTTGGAACTAGAGGATGCCTGATACTGTCTGAGATATATACTTATCAATTTTTGGACATCCTCTCTCTTAACCTCTGTAGCTGTTACTAAATCACCAGGTTTTTCAAAAAATAGAAGACTATCTAAAGTTTGAATTGCTATCATTTGGAAAAGTATATGAATAACTGGCATAGGTGTTGCTACAACATCATTTTCGGAAATAGATAGTGAGGCATCTTTTAGTGTTGGAAAAGCATAGATAACACGTCTTTCTATATCAGATTTACTGCTATGACCCAAAGTAGTCAAAACCCAATTTTGTGACAAATTTTGCAAAATGTAGTATTGCAAGTGGTTGAGTTTTTGAGCTAATAGTTTTAAAGCAGGTGTAATTGCTTCAACAATTTGTGGTGTGTTACCATCTTGAGGTGCATTTTTGATAAGTTTTTGTATTTGTTGTTCTAAGTCCATAATTTAGTGTCTTTCATGTTTTTATAAATCATCTAAAAAGTTGGGTGTATTCGTGGTTATTTATAAAGTTTATTAGTAGTTAATTATTAATACAATGATGGGGGAAATCTGTCAAGTTGGCGAAGAAATCTTAAAGCTACTCCTAGATGAATTTCAGCAGTCTACTAGTGCCTCAAGGCAAAATTGCCGAGAAGTAGCAGAACGTATAATACAGGAAGTAGACAGGATTTGCACAGAAAGTAAAAGAATTCAAGCTTCGGGAGAAGTCGGTAAATGGGCTAAAAACTTAGCTATACATCGTCTCAGACAATGTATACATTACTACAAGCTTCATTCTCAAAAAGGAAGAATAGAATTGCATAGTACCTTTAGTGCAATTATTTATAGGTATATAACTCCTCCCCAAATACAATCAGGTTATCAGGCCAAATTAAATCTGATAGAAGACTTTTTACAACAATTCTACGTGGAGACATTAAATGCTTTTAGGCGAGAAACCGAACTACCAGCAACTTATCGTCCCACTACTTTGTTAGAACTGGCAGAGTATATGGCCTTTACAGAACGTTATGGAAAAAGACGTATACCTTTGTCGGGCGGTCGTAGTCAACAATTAATTATTCTACGGGCACGAACATTTTCCTACCAACAACCAAAGGAAACATCTGTAGATATTGACCAAGCAGCGGAGGGAACAACTACTGATTCAGATAGGAAATGGAATGATGGATCTATTCAGCAAGTGCGAGAAGTAATGATTGCACAAGACCCAAGTAATGATATTACTTCTCTACGTCAGGTTGTGATTGAAGAACTAATGGCCTATTTAGAGCAACGTCAACAGCAGGACTGTGCAGATTACTTCGCATTGCGTTTACAAGATTTATCAACTGGAGAAATAGAATCTATCTTAGACCTGACTCCCCGAGAAAGAGATTATTTACAGCAGCGCTTTAAATACCATTTGCTCAAATTTGCTATGGGACATCAGTGGGAACTGGTTCATCAATGGTTAGAAGCAGACTTAGAGCAAAATTTAGGCTTAACCCCCAAGGAGTGGGAGACCTTGCATAAACGAATTGATTCAGAACAAAAAAATTTGTTACAGTTAAAACAACAAGGTCTTTCTGATGAAATGATTGCGAAAACTTTAGGTCGTAAAATCAACCAGGTTAAGAAAAAGTGGTATGAATTACTCGCACTTGCCTGGGAATTACGAAATCGTTCAGGTTCCGGAGCAGGGGCATCAAGTGATGAATAACGAAACGAACAAACAGGTGAAAACTTTCGAGCAAAATTTCTTTGATTGGCTGTTATCAAAGCCAAGTTCCACAGAAATATCAACGGTAAGAGGTCGTCAAAAGTCCATAGATAATATGGAAGCAGAAATCAGGATAGAGGAAGAGTGGGAAGAACTTAATCCACTTGATTCCCAAGGAATTGACTGTCCCTACTATTATGAAAGTCCACCAATGACACTGGGAGAAGTATCAACTGTGTATAATCGTTTCGAGTCATTGTTACAAAAACGACTAAAATCTGAGATAGAAGCTAAACCACCACTATTCCCTTGGGAAAAATCAGGATACGATACTGAGTATCCAGACGTTGAGGCCCAAGACTGGGTTTCCCCAATTCGTCTGTGGACATCACAGATGAAAAATATCAGGTGGAGAAACCTATCTATACCTTTAACAGACAGTATATTTGCTCAACTTTTGCACTCTTGCCAAGAAGTAGTGCAATCTAACTCACTACCTGGTAGTAGATTGGTTAAAGCTGTAGATAATTTATTTCCCGGCCAATATCAATCCCTAAATAATTTAGCAGCCTTAGTATTAGTTGGTCAAACCCGCGATGGGGAATTAATTTCTAGTCAAGTTAAGACTTATGATACTGCAACTCCAAGACAGCAAATGCTGCTGTCTTTACTGGCTGCTAAAGAGATTTTATCATCTTTAACTCTAATCTGTCATTTGAACGAGTCAGTAGTAAGAAGACAATGGGAAACTGCTGTTGGTTGGGTCAATATTGAGGCTAAATACTATGTTCCTGAAGGTAAGTCTTCTACATCTTTGAGGATAAAGGGAAAATTACCGGAAGCAGCCAGTCTAAAATTGCAAGGTGGAGAAGCTCAAACAACTGCTCAACGTTCCGAGCCCGGTACTCTATGGGTAGAATTATTTGACCCTCAGCCTGACCAAAAATATGAACTAACTATTAAGTTGTTAAATTGGGAAGAACCTTTAACATTTGCCGTTTGTCTTCAAGACCTCTAATAGCTAAATTGGTAGTTACAAAATTCTGGTGACAAATAGCTAAAATTGCTGTGGTGTGCCTATGCTTGCATAATATTGAACAACTGCTTCATAAAACTTATAAAACATCACAATTAGCTACATTTTAATGTTTACTTCCGGCTTCTATGGTAACATTCGGCAGTGGAACTTCCACAAGTATTAACGGTCAAGCTAAGCTTATTCATTCTATTAATATTTGCACACTACACGCAATCTTATGATATATCACGCTCAAAGCAATCCTAATTTTTAAGGCCTAATGGCATACCTTTTATTCTAATTTGATAAATGTTTACTATGTATGATTTCTTAAGAAGGGGGGTTGGGGATAAGTAAACATTAAGAATAATTAATACGAACTAATTGAAAATAATCAAAAAAAGTTATTTACTTTTATTAATTACTTAATAATTGGGTGGTTTCATATTATTTAGTGATAAGTAGTTGTGCAAAATTAACTACACATATTTTCTCAAGTTATGTATGATATAAAAAATCAATAAATCGTGGGCTTCTTTTTAAGAGAAAGAGTGAAAAAATCATTAGCTACATTGTCTGATTATATCATTTTCGGTAGCATCGTTTGTGTATGACAGAAGAGGAGAAAAATAATTGCCCGGAGCGATTTGCTACGCAACGCTACCGTGAACGCTGTTGTGCCAGAACGCTTGAACGGAGTATCCAAGAACGCCTGAGTATAGATGAACTAGAAAAAAAACTACTGAGCTACATATAATCCAATAGAAAGGACCAGATACCAAATAACTTGGCTTAGGTGCAAAAGGAAAGATCATACTCTTCTTTCTCTGGCTTTCTCAAGAGTAGTCCTCCTATATAGTCTCTAAATCCTATTTTTTGGACAGGAGTGTCTTAAATACATTGTTAAAGCGATCGCACCACCGATGGAAACAAGAGGGCATGGCCACTGATTTTTTTCTTTTATTGGGTTTTCCCCAAGGAGTAATTAACGTAAAATAGTTGTCAGGTAAATATCATAACCTTTTTTTTTACTGTTTTTTTTACCAAAATCCCCTTATAGAAGGCAAAAACATTCTATATATAGCTTTCAGCTAGCTTGTCACCCCGTGAACTTATGACTATAGCAACGTTGGCTGGTATGTTTTCATAGGACAAATTGCCACTAATGTAATATATATAAGAACATTGGTAATAGTAGCAGGAATTTGTGCTAAACCTAAAAACCATAGTAATATGTAAATATGTGAGTGCTGATTGCCATACATCTAAAACTGGCATAAAAATCAACTTATAGTCATTTTAATTTAGATTGAGACAAGTATTTATTGCTATAACTGAGTTTCAGCAGAAAAAGTTTTCCATCTCTTTTTGAAATGACTATATCATTATCAAACACGAAAAATCCATATTTTTCACAGAGGTTTAATCCAAGAGACCCTTATCGCATAAGAGTTTTGAGCTGCTCGTCACCCCGTGACGACTTTAGCACATTTTTCTGGAAATAAAATCCCTAGAATTATTGTCAAATCTATCCTCTGGACTTATTCAGCTACCCTTACTTACACGGACCATAATTAGAGAAGGCCTAACTAATTCGATTCTAGACAGAAATAGGTTAGTCTTGAATAATTGGTAAAGAAATTGCTTGTATAACAGGTTTGTAACCAAGTAGTTGTAATGATAAATCGGCAAATTTTTGAGGAGAAGCACTAACTACAAATTTTGTTGGTTTTGGTGCATTACAATTTTGCAAATCCATAATTTCTAACTCTCTAGCTGCTACTTTAACCAGAGAAACTGCAGGGTCTACAAAATTCACAGATTTAGGCAATAATGAGCGTAATATTGGTTCCAAATAAGGATAATGAGTGCAGCCATAAACTAATGTGTCAATTTGTTGCTGTATTAAAGGCGTTAAATATTCTTCTGCTATTTGATACGTGTAGGGATCATGTAGCTGATTTTGTTCTATTAATGGTACGAAATAAGGACAACCAACTTGCCAAACTTGAACAGAAGCATCTGCTTCTAAAATAGCATGACGATAGGCGTTACTAGCAGCAGTTGCAGGGGTCGCAATGACACCTATTCTTTTTCCTTGTTCCACTGCAGCATTAGCTCCAGGTACAATCAATCCTAGAATAGGAATATCAAATTTCGATTTGACTTTTTCCAGGGCCAAAGCTGAACTGGTATTGCAAGCCATTAGTACCATCTTTACCTCACTTTTGACCAGCCACCCAATAATTTCATGTACAAATTGTAAAATCTCTTCAGTAGTTCTTGTGCCATAAGGCAATCTTGCTGTATCGCCAAAGTAAAGAATAGATTCATTGGGTAACTGTCTATATAATTCTCTTAAAACAGTTAAACCTCCTATTCCGCTGTCGAAAACTCCTATTCTTTTAGATATAGTTTCAGTAGTCATCATTTGAGTATTCATATATATTAAGTATAGCAATAGCAAGGATAGTAAGGACATCCTCACGCCTCTCAGATTCAGTCTGTGGCGCGCGAATTTAACCTCTAACCTGAGCTATATATGTCCTAACCGCCTTGGCTGTTGCTATATAATTCGATTCCTCAGCTGGACATACTGCCAATATTGCATTTAGGGACGCAGAGGGGTTATTCAGCCCCAGAAACCCTGACCGCAGTTCCTATAGAGGTTATGTCCTCCCTCTCTATTCATTAGGACTTACGCAACGGCACTATGTATAGTGGCAATATCTTGAAAATGATAATTTTTTGCACCATATATAGCGGTACTGCGTAAGTCCTGTTGATAATAATTCTTATTTTCTGTATTAGAAGAGCTAATTTATTATCCCTATCTGAAAATATGTCCCCAATTACTACAAAAATCCCCAAATCTCAGATAAGCTCTTAATGACTACTATTAAACACTCCCAACTAAGTAGAATTTATGCAGAAATCGGGTTGAGTGACAAATTTTGTATCAACTGGGAAAAACAATAATCAAGGTAATAAACTCTGTTCCTTGTTTGAGTGGATAAGTCTTGTCAGAGTTATGCAAAAAAAATAAACACTATATAATAATTTGAAAAGATCAGTTTACTGCAAAGGCTTGAGCCTTTCATTTAATAGTTTGAGGCTACAGTTCACGAATCAAATCTAATACATACAGCATTTTTCATTATCTACATTGATTACTTATCTCACCCTAATAAAATATCAATAGACTTCGACTAGCCTACGAACTCTAATCTAGTTGGTTTTTCCTTCGGTGCTTCTGCGCCTTTGAGGAAGGCCAATACTGTATCAGCATCAGATACTTCAAATGGATCTTCAGCATAGTTATCGCCAAAACCTGGTTCAACAAATATCTTTTCAATTTCGCAGTCATTGACAATCATTGCATAGCGCCAAGAACGCATACCAAAACCTAGATTGGACTTTTCTACTAACATTCCCATTTTCCTAGAGAACTCTCCATTACCATCTGGTAATAGGAATACATTTTTAGCACCTTGCTGTTTACCCCATTGGAACATTACGAAAGCATCGTTCACTGATAGACAAATAATTTCATCTATTTTTTGCGCCTTAAATTCATCGTATAGTTCTTCATAGCGAGGCAGGTGAGTAGATGAGCAGGTTGGTGTAAAAGCACCGGGTAATGCAAATAAGACAACACGCTTGCCACCAAAAATTTCTTCAGTAGTTCTGTCTTGCCACCGGAAAGGATTTGGCCCTGTGACTGACTCATCACGGACACGGGTTTTGAATACTACGTTAGGAACTTGCTCAATAACCATAACTTACCTTTTTTTTTGCCTCTTGCTTAATTTTACCTTGTAAATCAGAATAATTACTAAATAAGAATATGTCAATGGTATTAGAGAAAAAAAATTATTTTCGGTATTAAAGAAAAAATTTTATTTTCGAGTTTTTTGTGAAAGTACTTTCAAATAAAGTATTGTTATTGTTGGTCTTTTGACTTTAGGTAGATTGGGATTTATTAGGTTATGTACTAATTGCAGGGGATTTGGTATATTGGAAGAAAGAAACTGGAGGAAATAGGACTGATGCATTGGGAAGGAGTTTTGGGCATTTGAGATTACTATACTAACGAAATACTCTACAAACCTTATCCTTAGTAATAAATGATAGAACTATCTTATTTTATATAAATCCTAAAGAATTTGTTTTAACGCAATTTAATACCGATTTTATAACTTTCCACTCATCCCCCACTCATATCAAATAATAGTAATTACCGAACAATTAGGTTTGAAGCCTCGCCCATAAGCGGGGGACTTTTTAGTTGATTTTTTTCCACAGGTTATGTGATAATGCTTTTTAGTTCAAAATCATTCTATGAAAGCCAGATTTAAGTACCGTATATATCCAAATATTGGGACAAAAACACTGATTAGCAAGGCGACCTAGTTTGTTTTCCTGTTGTCTGGAATAATAGTCTAGATTGCTGTCAGGAAAAGTAAAAACTAGGAAAGAAAAAACCGACTAATTAAAAACTACAAAAACAGTTTATTACTCTGGCTAAAAAGACCTCAGAAAGAGCTTGGCCATCAGTTGTTTTTTTCGCTTATCACTACATCAATCTTTAAAGGATTTCAACCAGGGCTATCCAAACTTTTTTCGATCAACTCAAGGCAACAGAAAAGGTAAACCTTAAAGAGCTCCCACATTTGAGAGGAGAATGTCATTGCCAACAGCTAGATTTACAAAGGGTGGATTTAAAGTTGGTCAGCCAATGGTCTACTTAGCTAGAATAGGAAAGCTCAAAATTCTGTGGTCAATGGAAAGACCCGCTATTTCATCATCAGTAACAGTAGTTAAAGATTCAGCTAATGGATATTTTCTAAGTTTTGTAGTAGAAGTTTTTCCAGAAGTATTGCCTAAAACTGATAATTCAGTAGGTATAGATTAAGGAATTAAAACTTTTGCGACTCTGAGTAACGGTAAAAAAATTAATGCACCAAAACTACTAAAGAAACGAATGCTCGAAGTACCGAAAACTAAGTAAGTCATTATCTAAAAAATTAAGGGTTCTAAAGGATATCAAGATGTTAACCCGCCGAGGATCTAAGGCTCGGCAGTAATTCCTGTGCCTAAAGGCCAGGGAGGATGTCAACAAAAATTACTAATCTGATATCCTAAACTATTAAGCATAACTCTCAACAATGACAGACTTAAACCTATTACATTTGTATGACAACCATCTATCTTTTCAATAAATAAAGCACCAATGCCATCTATAGCAAAACAACCAGCACATTTCAAAGGTTCTTCAGTTGCAACATAAGCTTCTATTTCTTGGTCATTAACAGGGGAGAAATGAACTTTAGTCATTCGACAAAGTACTAGATTTTTATTTTGGGATAAATCAATTAAAGCATGACCTGTGTACAATTCACCTACTTGACCACTCATTTTTTGCCAACGATAGATCGCTTCTTGCCTATCAGCAGGTTTACCATAAATTTGGTCTTCAACAACTAATACTGAATCACATCCTAAAATTAAATCTGATAGTGTTTCAGATGAGTTTTCTTTCCTTATAGACTTAGCTATTGTTTCTGCTTTAGCCTGAGCTAATATTTCTACCAATTTTTTAGGATCTGTTAATTTCACTGTTGATTCATCGAAGTTACTAGGCATAACAATAGGGTTAATACCAACAGTTTGTAACAAGCGAAGTCTTGCCGATGAAGATGAAGCTAATATTAAGCTAGGAACTTTCATATTTTAAAACATACCAGAATTAACATATTCAATAAAAATTTGATTATC
The DNA here is from genome assembly GCA_023356605.1 of Trichodesmium sp. MAG_R02. Classification (GTDB taxonomy): domain Bacteria; phylum Cyanobacteriota; class Cyanobacteriia; order Cyanobacteriales; family Microcoleaceae; genus Trichodesmium. Next base: position 14,623 of record JAKQYE010000084.1, read on the forward strand.
TCTCAGGACTGTAAACTATATATAGCAATCCTATTTTATTTGTGGCAAAAATCTTACTGCTTTTAAGGAAACAAGCAACAGGTAACAGTTAACAGGTAAGAGTTTCAACTTTTTTATCTGTTTTCTGATTTGCCGCAACCTATTTAGAATTGCCATAGTAATCCTCGATTAAAAAATCAAAAGGAAACACAGACTTATTATGGAGCTTTAGACCTCTAAAAAAAGGAATTTATAGTTCAATAGTATCAAAGTGGAAATAGGGCAAATACCATGGAGTTAATAAAATATTAGGAACGGCAAATACTGGGAAAAAGATTGGCAATATTTGGAGATGGTGCAAATTATCATAATTCTCAATAATTTTGATAACATTTAATTATAGTTAACCAAGATTTACAAGAAGAGGAATGGATGATCAATTGTACAAAAATTCCCCCCAGTGCCCAGGAGCTAAATAAAACCCTAGAAGATATTTGGTTATAGCCATCAGTGCCCACATATTTACATATTACTATTGTCTTTAAATGTAGTACAAATTTATGCCCCTATTACCAACAATTTCACTATTTTACATTAGTAGCAATTTGTATTATACAAACATACAAGGGCACGTTGCCTAACAAAGTAAAGAATTTCATTAGACAGTTTGATAATCTTTGCAGTTTTTTTAAAATAGTTAAGTGGCTATTTAAGTTTTTTGCCCTATGGTTAGATATTCGATTTTCCAAAGCTTATTCAGTATAGAACTTTGCCACAACCAAGCCGCGGATTGCTATATATGATATCCCACATTCCGCACTTCTTAACATTAAATTGATAAGTTTTATTTATCTATCGCCCCGAGTTCTTTCCCTGAAAACCTTATAGCTATGGGCGTCAATTTCCACAATCATAAAGAATTGTAGCTAATTTTCTCATAAAAAATTAGTTATTGATAAAATTTATTGATATTAAGTTCTAGAATGAAGTTTCTTCGTATAAGTCTATTTGAAAATGTAAATATACATAAAGATATATGAAGATCTGCGGAATGTCGGTGATATGTAAATATATTTGTTAACATTTTCAATCTGGAAAGCTACTAGTCCTGAGTTGGATAAAATCTCTCTGCTAATACCAATTTCTAAAAATAACGCAAGAACTTTCTCTGAGACTTCAGCTATTAATTAATATAAGTAAGCAAGACAAACTTTTCTAAGGATTGGTTTGCCAATAGTGAAGGTATCTTATTTGTAAATCCTACTTCCTAATCCCGAGTCTTAATAGTAATGTAGGATTCTTTTTTTTAAGTAATTAGTGACTAGTGCAGCAACTAAACTTTCAAGCTATAGTAAGGGAAGAGACAGAAATAAGTCTAACGTTAGGGAGTATCCACACAAATCCCCTAAAGTTAGGGTAACAAACTCAGTGATAAATAATTATATATTTAAACTATTCCCTATTTTCTATCTTCTTTTGTATATTTACTGATATATTTAATCTCTAATATACAGAGAAAGAATTAATAACTTGTTGAAACTTATCACTCACTTTTTGCCAGCGCTTATCACTAGTGGAAATGTTGATAGTGAAAAGTTTGCCTCGAGAAATTGCTACACTTGCTAAGTTATGACGTTGTCTTCCATCAGCCAATTTAACCGCATACTCTAATTGATAATATGTTTTAGCTTTATATTCTCGTGCTTGAGCACTGACTAATTCTGCTTCTCGACTTGAGTCTTTTGGTGCAATGGCATTTTTACTAAGTTTATATCCTACTTCAGTAGGAGTACCCAAGTCAGTTAAAGTCTTTTCTTGAACCACAGGACTAATAACTACGCTAACATTTTCGGTAGCCTCAACTAAGTCATGGAAGACTACATCTGGGCCATCAGAAACTTTTACTTCGACCCAACCATTGGGATAAAGGAACTGGTAACCATCTGTTGTATCTACAAAGCTTTGGAGTCCACCGCCTACAGAAACACAACCTGTTAGTGTGAGAGCGATGGGTACTAAACATAAACATAAGGCCACAATTTTTTTTAACATTTTCTCTGATAAGCGACTCTACATGGCTGGAGTGAGGTTGAGTTAAAGTTAAATCCGACTCCTAATTACTCCAGTAAATTTATTCTCTCATTAAATCTTGATTAATTTAACTACAAGTTCAGTTTAATTAATTTTAACAATGTTTAAAATTTTAGTTTAATCCAACACTTTTAAAAAGAGAATTAATTTTTGTACCGCCATAAAATACCTTTCCCTTGTTTTTGTTCTATCTATAGATTGATCACTCTGCTATTATCAAAAAACTACTAACTATATCCTAGTCAAGTTCGGAAAAAAGTATCAGAGTGGTAATAATTACCAGCAACTTTCCTAGACTTGGATTTTATATAAATATCATTTTTTGGAGTGAATACTATAGTCATTATGGTTAAGATTGAGACCTGGTCTTCCTGGCTTTAAAGGTTTTTAGGTGAAAAAGTGCCCCATTCTTATTTGGAATGACTATATGTATTTTACAGTTGATGAAAATTAACTTTGTTAATTCTTCAGCAGTCGTTAATATATAATTTGATCATAATTTTGAATTAATTTGAATGATTAACTACCTGAAAGGCAAAGTGGCAGATGTTCACAAAGGCAGTGGTTTTCGTGTGACTCTAATTTTAGAGGTTAATCACGTAGGTTATGAGCTACAAGTTCTACCTCGTTTAAATCAGAGTTTACAGCAAGGGAAGCAAGTGCAAGTTTTTACTCATCAGCAAATACGGGAAGACCAAATGGTATTGTACGGTTTTGGTACTTCTGCAGAAAGAGATTTATTTCGCCAATTGGTAAGTGTCAGTGGTATTGGGGCACAATTAGCGATCGCTCTATTAGATACTCTGTGCGACTTGTTGGCCACTAAACCTTTAATTAGGGTATAAATGGCCGTTCCAAGTCAAAACATGAGGACAACCTCGACTTGTGAATAACTCTTATGACCTTAGAGGTGAAATTCCTCTCGCCTTGTTGTTGGGTTGACAGCGTAGGCCACAAGGTAGAGACTGAACATCAATCCTTGAAGCTGGTCTAAATGGGGTCAAAGCTTTAACTACCATTCAGGAGTGAGACTTCTAGCAAAGACTGACAAGTGGACGAACAGAAAGGTAATCTAAACTCTCGTAATAATAAACCATTTCAAAGGTAGCTAGGGAGTGTAGGACGAAAGTCAGAGGGTCTATGGATAATTATATAGAGTAGTAATTATCAACAACCAATACGAATCCTCCGGGAGATTTTACCCCACTAAATCAGTCGTAATAAAGGCATAAGGGAACGAGGAAACCTCTCTTGGATACCTAAGAATATTAGGTCGATAACTTAGGAAGCCATTCAAGGTCAATCTACGCAAAACTTTCGTAGGTCAAAGAGAGAGTAGGATTGGGTAATAAGCACTCAATGCAGACATACCCACTGTTAGACGTATGTAAGATAACAATTAGCGATGAATAAGGCTAAAACACTAAGAAGACATAATGGTAATCATCAACCATTCTTAAGTGTGGCATGGGATACAGACGATACACCGTCACAAGTGTATATAAAAGCGGCTCGAGAGTGGGAAGATATAGACTCGAAGAGGGTTGAGAAGAATGTATTTAAGTTGCAAAAGTTGATTTACAGAGCATCCAGCCGTGGCGAACTTCGCAAGATGCATAGATACCAAAAAATTCTGACTTCTAGTTATTACCCTAGGTTGCTAATTACCCTAGGTTGCTAGCTGTTAGGCACGGGACACAGGCAGACCTGGGAAAGAAAACGTCGGGTAACGTCGGGTGTGGATGGTATAAAAAACCATTACTCTATGGATAGATTTAACCCGGTGAACTTATTTAAATCATCTTACCTCAAGAAAAGTTAGATCCATTTTGGAAAAAGCTAGGTCGATGGGTAAATAGAAGACATCCAAACAAGTCAAGCAACTGGGTCAAGAAAAAGAATTTCTCCAAAATTGAGAATGGTAATTGGATTCTTAAAAGCCACGAATATATACTAAAGCAACATTCAGATGTACCTACCGTAAGGTATATCAAGGTAAAAGGTAATAAATCGCCCTATGACGGAGACCGGACTTATTGGAGTAGTAGAACCAGTAAACACCTAGGTGTAAACAAAGAAGTACCAACACTACTGAAAAGTCAGAAAAACAAATGGGCATTTTGTGGATTGAATTTCAGGCCAACGACATAAATCGAAGTTAAACTCATAGTTCCCGGGCCCAAAAATTGTAACAAACATTGTCAGTTTAAACAAATGCTACACCGACATTGCCACGACTCGAAAACTGCTGAGAACTTAATAGTAGTGAGTTTTAAGTTTTATAACTTATTAGGTCTTAGGTAGAATTTTATTGGATGTACCCATGATTTGGGACGTTTAAGAGAGGAGCCGTGATGAGGTGAAAGTCTCACGTCCGGTTCTGAAGACGAGCAGACCCTATAAAGGTTAGCCGGAAATGGATTTGCTTAGTTTAACAGAGTTACCAGATTTAGTTCAAGCTATTGTGGGGGGAAATACTCGTGTATTAGCCAAAACCCCAGGGGTAGGACCAAAAACAGCAGAACGTATTGCTTTAGAATTGAAAAATAAATTGTCCGAGTGGCGACAAGATGCAGGTTTAACTACATCAGTACCAGTGGGAGTTATGCCCGCTATTCAAGAAGAGGTTGAAATGACTTTGTTAGCTTTAGGATATACAGCTCAAGAAGTAATACAATCATTGCAAGCCGTTAGTAAAGATGCTAATATGTCCAAAAATACAAATGCAGAAGACTGGATTCGAGAAGCTATTAGTTGGTTGAGTCGTTCTACTCAACTGTAAAGGGCTTCTATGAGTATTTGTTCAGAGTGAATGTATGTGACATAATATATGATCGTAGTAATTTTTGGAAATATTTAGTATAAATCGAGTATATGGCTCTCAAACAACAGCGTAAACAAGAGATTATCAGTGAGTATCAAACCCATGAAACGGATACAGGTTCAGCAGATGTCCAAGTAGCAATGCTGACAGAAAAAATTTCGAAATTAAGCGCCCATTTAAAAGATAATAAACAGGATTATTCATCCCAGAGAGGTCTGTTAAAAATGATTGGTAAACGTAAGCGCTTATTGACATATATCCAAAAACAAAGTGTAGAACGTTATAGAGCATTAATTACTAGGCTCGGCATTAGAGGTTAAAAACTAATTTATGTCCCCAGAATCATCACGTCAACCTTTACCTTTTGAGCCTGCTAAAAGCCGGCGGAAAAAGCAAGGCAATAAATTATCTTCTTCACCAAAAACAAAGGTGACAGAAAAACAAAGTTCTTCTAATGTAAGTCAAAAGAGTAAAAGAGTAAGAGGAGAGGGTTCTATCCCTGAAGTAGTTAGCCGGAGGATGATCAGCCGTATGGTACTGCTATCTGGCACTCCTTTACTAATAGCTCTGTTAACTTTCGTTTTTGGCTATTTTATAATTATAAATGAGTTGTTTACACTACCAAACCAAGTAGTTTTTCTAGTTAGTATTGTTTTTTTTGGTTTGAGTGTTATTGGCTTAAGTTATGGTATGTTTTCAGCCTCTTGGGATGAAGATAAAAAGGGCAGCTTATTAGGTTTGCAAGAACTAAAAACTAACTTTCAACGAATGAGAGAAGCCTGGAAAGAAGCTAAATCAAAAAGCTGATTTATCCAGAATTTAGCAGTTATAGAGATTAGCAAGGTCTCATTGCTCAATTGTGCTAAAAAACTTTATTTTATAGTTTCTTAGGAGGAAAAAGAGTCTCATATCTATAGAGAAAATGGGATTTTGTATAAGACATCTCTAAAATTACCGATTTGGGAATCAGGATCATAAGGGTTAGTTAATTATTGTTGGTCTAGCAAAAAATTGGGTTTAAAACCTCGCCCTTTTAGGGCGACTCTTTAGTTTATTTTTTTTCGCAGGTCATGTCCTTCTTGGTTTTTACTTCGAAAGTCATTATATGAAAGTAAGATTTATACTGAACAAGATCATAATTTGAGGAACATTGAAGAAATAAAGTCCTTATTAAATCTCAAATTTCAAACTTTTAAGAAAACTCAAGTTATGACCTAATAAAGTATAAGTACCGTATATATCCAACATTGCTGAATAGTATGGTCGTACATTAATAAAAATTGACAGATATTTTCCTAGTTCGGTCGCATTGCTCTAATTGTGGTCATGTAGTAGAAAAATTACCTTTAAATATTAGAGAATGGGACTTTCCTGAATACCCTAGTCGCCATGACAGGGACATAAAGGCAAGTATAAGCATTTTGGCTGCTGGGTAGGAGTTTTTTGCTGTGTCCTAAAAGCAGCGTTTCAAGGATTTTAATTAAGAGATTAGTATTGTAAAGTATAACTTTACTGGATAATTTTAATTGAACTTACACCTAAATGAAGTGCAAAAGCAAGAATGATTATAGTAACAAAAATCGGTTCTCCTGAAACAGAGATAGATCGTCTTTGTAATGAACTTAAAATTAATTGGGGTCTGACTCCAGAAAAAATTGTTGGACGCTATAAAGTTGTTATTGGCTTAGTAGGAGATACCGCAGACCTAGATCCATTACAGTTACAAGAAATGAGTCCTTGGATCGAACAGGTAATGCGAGTTGAACGCCCCTACAAACGAGCAAGTCTGGAATTTCACCACGGAGAAGCTAGTACAGTAGTGGTATCTACTCCGGATGGACCTGTACCTTTTGGCCTTAATGAAACTCTAGTTGTAGTTGCTGGACCTTGTTCCGTCGAAAATGAGGAGATGATTATAGAAACAGCTCAGCGGGTGAAAGCTTCTGGTGCTAGGTTCTTGCGTGGAGGTGCTTATAAACCTCGTACTTCTCCTTATTCTTTTCAAGGACATGGTGAGAGTGCTTTAAATTTGTTGGCCGCGGCTAAAGAAAAAACTGGTTTGGGCATTATTACAGAAGTGATGGATGCTGCTGACTTGCCAAAGTTGATTGAAGTTGCAGATGTGGTACAAATAGGTGCTCGTAATATGCAAAACTTCTCCTTGTTAAAAAAGGTCGGTGCTCAAGATAAACCTGTACTTTTGAAGCGGGGAATGTCAGCAACTATTGAAGAGTGGCTAATGGCTGCAGAATATGTTTTAGCAGCCGGAAATTCAAATGTAATTCTTTGTGAACGTGGTATCAGGACATTTGAGCGTCAGTATGCTCGTAATACTTTGGACTTGTCTGCAATACCAGTTTTGCGATCGCTGACTCATTTACCAATTATGATTGACCCTAGTCATGGCACGGGTCGAGCTGAATATGTACCTGCAATGGCTATGGCGGCTATTGCTGCCGGGACAGATTCTCTAATGATTGAAGTCCATCCAGATCCGGCCAAAGCTCTGTCAGATGGCCCCCAATCTCTAACACCTGATAAGTTCGATCAGTTAATGGAGGAGATGGCAGTTATTGGTAAAACTATTAAGCGTTGGCCACAGGCAGAACCAGCCTTTGTATAGCTTTGTTCTAAAATTAGCTAAATCCTCAAGAAGCCTCACGTCAAATCAAAGATTATGGCGTGAGATTGTTGGACGGTCAATCAATGGGAATCAATGGGATATTGATTGGCAATGCTATTCTGGTTTTTTTTGATTCTCAATGTACTTTTTCAAAGAATAACTCCCAAATTGTGAACACTGTGGTCAAGCCATAGATTGTGATTTAGACCCAGGGATAAATATAAAAAATGGGGGGGGTAGGACATTGAGCTATTAAACCTTGTGAAGTCTGACTGAGTAAGGTGACTACTTCATGAAACCTATACAAACCTAGACAGGCTTGCCGTTCAATTCCTACTTCAACCAAGGGAGACGGCTCCTTCAAGTCCACAGGCGTTCACCGATAAGCTATCGGCATTTTTTGTCCAATTTTCGAGATTGATTGACCCATTCAAGTCTCTGTCCATAACTTGCCCACAATTTTGACAATGATAAACCCTTTCATATAGGGGCTAATCTAGTATATTTGGGCAGACTCAACAAGTTTTTGAACTGGGGAACCACCTATCTACTATGGTTAACAAAAAGCCAAAACATTCTTGTTTATAACTTAACAATTCTCGAAAACGATATAATCCTAAATTAGATAAGGCATCGGATAATTTATGGTTAGCCATCTAGCCTAAATACGTTTAAGTCCTCTACGAGAATATGTTGATAAGTTTTAGCTAATAATGTA
>JAKQYE010000085.1 GCA_023356605.1 Trichodesmium sp. MAG_R02
ATATTAACTACAAAGCAGAAGAAAATATTGACCAACAGTTGAAATTAAATACCGATAAATTATTAAATGTAGTTTCAGAACAGTTTAGAGATAGCCTTATTAATGCTAGCGATCGCATCTCCGAAAGTATCAATAATACTGAGAAAACTATTAACTCTCAAACTATAGCAATTCAGCAAGGAATGAATAACCTAGCAGAAACCAAACTAGAATTTGGAGAGTTTCTTAATGCCATCAATGAATCTCAAACACAATTCACAAATGATATCAGAAATATTTACTACAAAGCAGAAGAAAATATTGACCAAGAGTCGAGATTAAATTCAGATAAATTATTAAGAGTAATTTCAGACATTAAGCAATCTCCAGACAAGCATTCAAGCTTAAATTCAGAGAAATTATTAAGTGTAGTTTCAGAACTAACCCAGTCTCTAGACAAACATTCCAGCCTAATTCAAGAAGTTTTACTAGAGCCGCAGCCAAGAAAAAAGAAGTCTTCAATGAAGATTATTAGAGAGATTTTAAACAAGAAGTTTTTTTAAATAAATAGTTTTCCATTTTTTTGTTTTTTTATGAATAGAAATTACTACACAGATAGTGAAGATGATATTTTCAACCCAGGAATAGATTTAATTGTTTCATTGTTAGCCCTCTTACTAATTGTTTGATTTATTGGTGCCAAATTTTATATTGACCAAAAATTAACTAACGCAAAAAAAACAATCTTTCCTCCGAATATAATTATTGAAGGTGCAGGTAAATATGCATTCCCTTCTGGTAGAGGAGATTTAACAAAAGAACTCAAAAAATTTGTCAGGAACGAATTGGTAAATAAAATTGAAGAAAACATCGAAAAATATGATATTTCTATCATAGAAATTATTGGTTATACCGATAGTTAGATTGTTAGTAGTTCCTACAATAACTTGGATAATATATTAGAAAAAGTAGCCAATCAAATAGTTCCTATTGAAGAACTTCGCCCTAATTCCAATGCTGATTTAGGACTGGTAAGAGCACTAGCAGTAGTCAAAGAACTGCCAAAAATTCAGCGAGAAGAGGGTCGCCTCAAAAAGCTAAATCCTAAACAAGATTTCCGAGCATATTCTGCCGCACAACTTACTCTCAGAAGCGGAGAACTCTCCAAAGCTGATGCCAAATCAGATGCAGACTGTAGGCGCATAGAAATTCGCTTTATCCATTTTCTTTTCGCCCAGGAAAAACTTATAAGTAGTACTTAATACCCTTAACTTCTGTATAAGACAACAGTCTGTTTTCTAACAATTCTATGTGTATTAGTAAGTTAAAATTTAGAAATTATAATTCAGAATTTAGAAAGTTTTTTTCTCTGAACGAGGCATACAACAATAAGTCGTCTAAATACACAAAAGCTTAGTAGAAAATCTAATACAAACCCAGTTTATATTATCTACTTTAAGGATTCAAAAAATCTAAATGATTACCATGTTTTGCCTGTAAAGATGGTACAGAACCTTGCAATTCTAACTGCCCATGATTTAATAAAATAATCCAATCAGCCTTATTAATTACCCTAGGTCTATGACTAATAAAAATAGTAGTTTTACCCCGACGATAAGACAATAACTTCTCCAAAACTTCCGACTCAGCCATCGGATCCAAACCAGAAGTTGACTCATCCAAAATTAATATAGGTGGGTCACAAACAATACCTCTTGCTATTGCCAAACGCTGCCTCTGACCACCAGAAATATTAGCTCCAAATTCTCCTAAAACTGTTTGATACTTATCAGGTAAACGACTAATAAATTCATCCGCCCCAGAAATCTGACAAGCTTTAACAATTTTTTCAAACGTTACCCCCGGCGCTGCCAAATAGAAATTTTCAATAATTGAACGACTCCAAAAATGAGCATCTTGAGGCACTAATACAACTTGTTTTCTCAGAGAATTTATATCTAAATCTTGCAAATTATAAATACCAACTTGAACATTACCAGATTGTACTGGATATAAACCCGCAATTAATTTAGCCACCGTACTTTTACCACAACCAGACTCACCAATTAAAGCAATAGACTTACCACCAGGAAACCTCACAGAAAAATTTTCTAATAGATCTATTCTGCCAGCATAATGAAAAGTAATATTAGAGCAAATAATATCAGCATTATCCTTAATTTTAGCCTCCGGTTTTTTATTATTTCCATCCGTTTCTGGAGGATAATCAATTACTTCTGAAAGTCGTCGGGTAGCAGTCTGAACTTTTATCAATTCATCCATCAATCCCACCGATGTACTCACCAAAGTTGATACATATTGATTCATAGCAATAAAAGCCAATAACTGACCAATACTTAATTGTTCAGCGATTACTAAATTACTACCAAACCATAACAGAAAAATATTACCAATATTACTAACTAAACCTGAAAATACATCATTAACAATCCCAATTTGAGTAGTTCTAAAACTCAAATTAGCTAACTTGCCAAACCTACCTTGATATTCCTCCCAAAACTGAGGAGAGCTAGAAGTAGTTTTAAGAGTCATTGCCCCCTTAAAAGTCTCTACTAAAACACCCTGAGTTTCTGCTTCTAAAGCCAATAAATTTCTAGTTTTTTGCTGTAAGATAGGCAACAAAGCAACAGTTGATAAAGTCATAACTACTGCCATAAAAACAGCAACTATAGTCAGAGAAAAACTATAGAGACACATGACAATCAAAGATATCAAAGCAATAAAAAATTGACTAGGAAAACTCACAATTACTTGGGAAACTAACTGATTAATCTCCTTAATATCTGTCAGCCTACTAACAATTTCACCACTACGTCGTGTCTCATAATAATTCAATGGCAAACGTAAAATTTGTCTGCAAAATTCCATCACTAGCCCTAGCTCTAAACGTTGGGCAAAATGGGCAATCATATTAGATTGAACTAACTCCAGACAACTGCTAAAAATATTCATCACAATCACAGCAACCACCACACTAGTAAGTAACTGAAAATCACCCCGAACTAGCACATCATCAGTTAGAATTTGGACCAAAAAAGGAGAAGCAATAGAAAGTAAACCTAAGACAATATTCAGCAGAAATACCTGAAAAATAATTTGACGATAATACCAAACTCGTCTTAGTAATCTGCTAATATTGCTGACTTTTTCATCAGCTTCAGAAAAAAAGCGTTTTGGGTCAGGCTCTACTAATAAACAAACCCAATCTTCCCAGGCTTCAGTTAATTCTTTTTCAGACAAAAAACGAATCCCAATGGCAGGATCAGCAATTATATATTTATCCCCTTGTTTACCATATAAAACTACCCAATGATAGCCTTGCCAATGAATAACTGCTGGTAAAGGAGCGCGGTCAATTTGCTTTAAAATTTCTGGATTAGCCTTTACAGATCTAGCATTAAAACCGATGGTATCTGCACCTTGTTTTAAACCTAATAATGTAGTTCCCTGTTGATTAGTACCTATTATTTCTCTAATCCGATTAATTGTTAAAGTACGACCATGATATTTGGCAATAGAAGCTAAACAAGCTGCTCCACAATCTTCCTCACTTTGTTGGATAATTATTGGATATTTATTAACATTATTTATTTCACCCTCAGTAGATGCTTTTGGTAATATTGGTATTGGTACAATGTCTAACATAATAACTTAATTTTTAATTTAAAAATAACGATACTGATGAATTATGATATGCCAAATAACTATTTCTCTTAACAAACAATCAAATCAGAAAAAAGCACCTAAAAATCTATAGGTACTTGATTTAATGAAATATTAATTATAGCTATAATCTCACCAGTATATGGATTTTAATTGCAGTAAGTCCTACCATAGTAGCGAACATAATTACTACGATGACGGTAAGGATAAAGTATAGGACGATTATATCCATTAACATTATAATAATAGCCACTAGGTCCATAGCCATAGCTTACATAGCTACTGGATTTATAGTTACCACAACCACAACCATGACCACCATTAATAGTGGCAGATTGGTCAGTGGAAATATCAGAAAATAGTTCGTTATTTTGAGTTTCTTGTATCATTTTTTTTCCTCACAGTTACTTTAATCAAAAAGATAGTTTAAATGTATATTTATTTCTATAACTATCTCGTGATTTGTAATAAATTATGCTTTCGGTGAGATGGAAATTCAGGAGATTTTTTGATTTCTGTGCTAACTTTTAGTAGCAATCATAATAGCCTCCGTAGCTATAACTAAAAGGGCGACTATAATGGTACTTATAGCTACGATAGTGGTAGCTAATAGGACGAAGATTGTAAGGTACAGAGCGACTATAACTGTAAGAATTATAGTTATAATTGCCACCATTAATAGTGCCAGATTCTTCAGAAGAAAGGTTAGAAAATAGTTCTCTATTTTGAGTTTTTTGCATAAGACTAATCTCTGCTTTATTTCGGCTTATAAAATAGTTAAAACATCTATAGCACCCCTAAATAGATTACGAAAAATTAAAAAGTAAATAAAACTTTTAAAAATCTTACTTATTCTCTGTTCCCTTTTCCCTAAAAAGCAGTATGATTTTTGCCACGAACACTCATAGGATTGCTATATAATTTTGTTTAACTATCTTGTGATGTTCGATCTATTATTCTTTAGTTACTTCCAGCATCCGGAGATTTTGTTTCTGATTATTTGCTAATAAATAGTAGATAAAAAAACTCAAAAAGTTACTTTTTTTCAATTAATCAGGAGAGAACTACTATGAAAAAGTTTTAATTAGTAACAGGGGTGATGGTAGGGACGACGGGAGTAGCTATGATGGGAGTAGTAACGTACAGGTCGACGATAATAAACAGGATAGCCATAATTGTAATAACCGCGATGACCGTAATGACGATAATATCTATGACCGCCATTGATAGTAGCAGATTCTTTAGTAGAAAGATCAGTAAAGAGTTGATTATTTTCTGTTTCTTGCATATAGATTTTCCTTAAACTTGATTACATTAGTAACCTTTAATAATTCCTATTTACTACTAGGAATTACAATTCATTCTTCCTAAGCATTTACCAATATCCGGATAGATACTCAGCTAAATATTTTTCGATTAAGTCATTATTATTTTCAAGAGAATATAGCAATCCTATCTGAAGAGTGAGGAAAATGGTTAGCTAGAAGGGAGGAGGCAGAAGGAACTTATACTGAAGGAACAAGAATTAGAGCTATTTTTTAAGAAAGCTTATTATTTTACAGATCGGTTTTAGGATTGCTAGATATATATAAAAAACTCAATATTTATTTTTAGTTATGCCAGTGGTAATAATTACACAAAATAATGTTATAGCATTACTATATTTACCTACTTAGCAAGAGCAAATTTAAGGGTTTTATGACCCAAAAAGCCAGGATATTTTTTTGTTTATTTTCAACGTTTATAGGTTAATATTAGAGTAGTTTTTTTTATCTATGAAGTAAACTTTTAGACTCACTAGTACCTCTTTACTCAGTAGTAATATCATGTCCGGTTGAATACCTAGACTTTGGAAGATTTTAGTAGGAGGCTATCACCAGGAGTTAGGAGGATAGAATTGGCACTTACGGTTGAAAGTTTTTTTAACCACTGATGATTCAGATATGATATAAAATCAGAAAAATTTAAAATTAGTAATAGCCTCTTATATTCCCCTTGTAGTAATTAGAATTATAACGTTTATAGTCAAGAGAATAACGGTTATCACTGTAATAACTGCGAGGACAAAGTTGAAAACCTAAAAAGGTACGGTGATATTGAGAATTTTCATTGTAACCACCATTGATTATGGTAGATTCTTCTAAATTTAATTCTGTAAAAAGTTGTTCTTGTTCAGGCTCTTGCATTATGAACTTCCTGATGGTTAATAATTTTCAGAAAATAGCAGTAATCTTTACTGATTTATTTAACTACTGAAAGAACTTTAGTTTATATTTCCCAAATAATCTACAGTATCGGGATTTTTTCTGACTTTTATCATAACTTGTTAGTTGAATATTGGTTGAATATTAACTTTAATCCTAATTTCTACTAATTTTAACTTTATCCGGATAACTTACAAAATAACTATTAAGAAAGTAAAAAAGTAAAGAAGTGTAAGAAAACTCATAGGAGTACTCTGACATTTTTCATAGTAAAAATTCCCAATAGTAGCTTTTTTGGGACAATAAAAATTTGTAGCTACTGTTAAAAATGACTCAAACCTAGATATATCTGGAAATTTGCTGATTAACTGTCAAACAGTTATTATATAAGAGTTTGATGCTATGGCTATCCTATCTGGAGAGTGAAAGAAATGGGGAGCTAGAAGACAGGAGGCACTTATGATAAAGTCACAGGAGTCGGAGTTATTAGTTAAGAGGTCCAATAATTTTACAAATGATTTAGGATTACTATAATAATCCTAAATTGTTTCTATCCAGAATCTTACTGCTTTTTGGGATAGGGGTTTGGGGCAATGGGGAATGGGCAATGGGGAATAGTTTCGGAGTTGATTTCTAGTTTTTGAATTGTCACAACCTATCTAGGATTGCTATATGTTTCTAACATATTTTTTGCCAAAGTACCGATAGTAAAGATAAAAAATTTACAGTAAGTTATATGAAAACTTCCCCGAGAATGTCTGATTTAAAAGGGAAAAATATAAATAAGTTAATTAGTTAGAGCGATTATATCATGTTCAATCAAATATCATTCATCAGGACTTACGCAAAGAAACCCGGTTAAGACAGTAAATCATTGTTTTTAATACATAAATATCTACGAGAAACCGGTTTTCTCAGTTTACCTGTGTAAGTCCTGATTCATTTATGATAGGTCCTACTATGATAGATCCTACTAGTAGTACTTTGAGATTTTTGAAACCGAAAATGGCTTCAAACCCAGTATTAGCAAGGGAAAAGCCTATTATGAATGAAATAGCTGAAACCTAGATATATAGTCATTTAAAATAAGAATGGAAAACTTTTTATGCTGAAACGCGAGTTATAGCAATAAATATTTGTCTCAATCTAAATTAAAATGACTATATTAAGAAAATGGTTGATTAAAGGTAACATTACTTTATAAAGTTTTGACCTTATTTCCCACCTATTTTTTTCTTAAAGTCCCCCTAGTATGAAATTAGTTAATGGACTGACACAGCTAATTTAGTGCCAAACTTGTAGGGTACTTATTTAAAGCTAAAATTTAGACGGTGAAAGGCATTTAAAAATTTGTCGTAACCCACCATTGAATATATCTCACTCCAGTAGGCCTCTCTATAAAAGGTTCTCAAACCCTGATACTCCCCTTCCCAAATCATTATTTTTGGAGAGTTCTAGTAGATAATTAGCGAAACTTAATATTAATCTTTCAATTTAGTCTCAAAAAAATTATTTTAGTAAGTAAAAATTAATTATGTTTAATAATTCTGATTCTATAGAAGTACAACCCTTAGAAAGTGATGAATTTCTCCCTCCTATGAGTCGTTGGAATAACATAAGTGGAATATTATTAGTTGGTACATTTGGTGTAGCTATTGCCCTTATGAGTCAACTCAAGTATAATCCTACCGTGAGAACTAAAGCTATTGTTCGACCAATAGGGGATGTCAGAATTGTTCAAGCTCTTACAGAAGGTAAAATTGATAGCATAGAAGTAAATGAAAATCAAGCAGTCCAGATGGGAGATCCCATAGCCCGCATAGATGAATCTACTCTGAGTCGTCAAAAAATTCAACTACAAGAAAAAATAAAGCAGTGTAACATAGAATTAGAGCAGATTAATCAACAAATATCTGCCTTAGAGGTTCAAGTCTTAGCTACAGCTAGACCTTATGATTTTCAGGTATCACAATCATCTACAGCTAAAAACAATAAGATAGATGAATCATCTATTGAGTCAGCTATTTTAGAACTATCCCAATCTTTGCCTACTGTTGCTCAACAGTTTGCTAAAGATAGACGGGATATGATAGTCAAGCGAACCGAGCTAATCAAAGAATTGACTACTGGTAATAGAGAACTAGAACAGATAAATACTAAGCTTGATAATAGTGTAATTATTGCTCCTGCAAATGGTACTATACTTAAGTTATCTTTGCGTAATCCTGGGCAAACTGTGGAATCAGGAGCAGCGATCGCTCAGATTGTTCCTAGTAACGCACCTTTAGTATTTAAAGCTAGGGTGACAGCAGCAGATATCGCCAGGGTAAAAGTAGGCCAACCCGTGCAAATTCGGGTTTCAGCTTATCCTTTCCCTGATTATGGCATTCTCAGAGGAACTGTCCGTTCAATTTCTCCAGATGCCATCGCTCACAAAATGCTTCAACAGGCCTACTATGAGGTCACTATAGAACCTGAAAAACCTTACCTAGTCAAAGGTGATAATCAATATCCGATTCAACCAGGAATGGAAGGTCGAGCTGATATGATCTCTTCACAGGAGACTGTTTTAACTTTTGTTCTTAGAAAAGTTAGACTCTTAACTGATTTTTAGTTATTCAGAAGCTACCCGATACTAATATACATATTGTATCTTCGTGATTATTTCAGATACTTTTAATACAATTTACGCCTTATTGTAAGTTTCCTTATTATACCAAGTGTGAAAGAAGAATACACTCCATAGTAGTGCATCTCCCTAGGAGATGCTTGAGAAAACAGGCATTTTCATTATTCAAAAATACAGAAATTTTTGCTTAAAGACAATTATGCACTTATAGTTATTTTAAATAAGAATGGGAAACTTTTCATCCTGAAACCTATTTATAGCTAAGAATATTTGTCTCAACTTAAATTAAAGTAACTATATAATGAGAGCAGAAGTGTTGTAGTCTACCTTATGTAAAAATCGCTATAGGATGGTTTTCTCTATCATTCTGCCTTTTTTTTTCAAGGTTTATCCCAAATTTTGTCTGAAAACCTCGATCTGACCTAGGTTGTTTTATATGCAATGTCCCTACTATTTGTAGCTAATATTCATGACCCTTGGTATTACAGCAGCTTTCGGGTCAATGAACCATATTTTTAATTTGATCACCCATATGGAAAGTTCTATGAACGTCCTACTCTTTGTGGTCTACTAATCATCAAAAGCACTGTAAATCTTGATAAATATCTACCTTGTGCTATAATCATTAACAATCAAAAACAAAAGTAGTTCTATAATTAAGGAGTATTTCCTAGACTGTCAAATTGATTCAATTTGATTTGTTTCAAGTAGGAAAACCCATAGAGGTCGACCCTAATGATAAGTTTATCTTATCATTATTTCTCGGCAGTTTGTTTTTTTTTATAGTTGCTTGCCAAAAGTAAGCATGTTAAATTATAAAGTTATAAGTATGTAAAGTGCCTCCTCCAAGGCCACAGAAAATCTACGGATAGGTAAAAGTGAGAATGGAGGAGGTCTTTAGAAGAATTCTAAAAAATTAAGAGGTATTATGAACCAACAGGTTGTACACCCGATGGACAAGTTCCAGGGTCAGGTGAATTCCCTTCTGAAGTCTAATATAATCAAGCCAACAGATAAGATCTGGAAAATAGCCCTACTCTTTGGGGATAAATGGCATTATTGGAAAAAAGAACTACAAGAGTTTGGTTTTTCTATGCAAGATCCAATCGCTGAACTATTAGCTGTAGAAGCTTGGGAAGAAGATTAATTGACTAGCTTCCCGGTCAGACTTAATATGAGTTGCTAAGTGGTCAAGCTGTGATAGTTTTCCTTAAAAAGAAAGCTTATTGTTATTAAAGTTATGGTAACTGCGGTTATCTTCAAAAAAACTTAGTTGCTCAACATTGTTCAAGTTCTCCATGTGTTACATTGTAATTTTAAGAACCCTCAGTGGCTCATGAATTATAATATTTAGTCGTGAAAAATGGATAATTAGTTAGTATTCAGTTACTACAAGCGTTTCTTATCAAGAACTTAAAGATGCTTTGAAATCCCTGATAGCAAGTTCGATTGACCAAAGTTAAGCTATATATAGATATCGCTGTTATACAGTAAGAAAATAAGATCAGCTATTTGCTTATTTGTTTTTGCTGGCGCAACACTTTCCTACTGAAATACTGTTCCGAAGCAAATGTAGTTTATAGAATTACAGCCTAGTTTGCAGTCTTTTAAAAATACAGATCAGGATAAAATAAACCTACTAACTCTGAGCTACAAAAACAGTTTATTACTCAAGCTAAAAAGCACTGAACATAGATAATGGCTATTCAGTTGTTTCTGCTGAGAATCTTAAAGCTAACTTGAAATGATATCTGGCCTGAAAAAGTAAACTCTTTCATACTCTTAATATGAGTAGGGAGAGTTTAGCCAATCTGAGTTAGGATAGAGGAAATCCCTGGGAAGTAAGTCTGGAGTGATATTGAGGATCAGTATAGGTGGGGCTATCAACAGTCTTAAAATAATTAGACAAAGTTAAACACAATTAGACATTTATTGTGATATGTTAGACTTATGTCTAAGTTATTTGCTATATCTGAAGCAGCATAACTGCCAGGAGTGTCAACAAAAACAATCAGATTTCAGAAGGCTGAAGGATGGCTACACTCAATCCTTAACGAAGGAAGCAACCGTTGGTTGACAGTTTTCGATTTTATTGGTAACATGTAAGGTAATTCCTTGAATGTTTCCTATATCAGGGTCAGTAGCCATGACGAAAAAAATGACATAGCTTGAGTTCTAAGGGATTTTCTGACCTTGGTTCTAGATCAGTTATAGACTGCGGTCGTTGATATATAACTGAAACAGGAAGCTAGCTCCAAAGCTCACAATGGGTTTTGGGTAAGTTTGGATAAGTTTAGTAGAACGGAGATGTTAAAGGTAGAAAGCAAACTGAAATCGAATGAGCTAAAACGCGACAATCTAAGTTATATAGAGAGTAGAGAACTCTTGTTAAAAAAAATATTCTGGTATCAAGCTAAAAGCGCAAGTTATCAGCTTAGTCATAGTTAACCCTAGAACCATTGAGATAAAGCTAGGAATAGAGATTGGGTACCCCTAAGCTCAAAGTATCACGTAATGTTAGGAGCCGGATGAGTTAGAAAATATTAAGTCAAATTTTGAAACACCAGGTGAAGGGTAGCTGTACCCTCATTAACTGTTACTTACTATTTATAATACTTTCTCTAACTCTGGTCATATCCAAGATATGTCATTATATCAAATCCGGTAGCATCGGCGTTATTCGGTATTAATAGATAAGAGTTTATATTGTAGTAGGGGTGAATTGCCATGAATGCTCCACAATATGTCTGAGTAGCATTTTTCATAGATGAAGTGCATAAAAAAGTAGCAAAATGGTTAACAACCGAGCCAGAGCGTTATTTTTATTCCTACTTTTGAGTGATCCCAAATGGTTGCCAAGTCAGGAAAAAAGAAACGTAAATTAAACTCAAAAACAGTTCGCCAAATGCGCTTATTGGGCACGTAATCTTATTGGGCACGTAATCGTTTCAAACAAACTCTTAAGTTCCATGGTTTAAAACGAGGGGAAACCGTAATAGATGTAACTGAGGAATATACTTCCAAAATCTGTACAAAGTGTGGCCATGTTCATCAAAATTTAGGAGGCTCAAAGCATTTTAAATGTCCGCACTGCTGTCACTCAGTGCCGAGAGATTGGAATGGCGCTTTGGGAATATTCCTCAGAGCATTGCGAGATACCGCTAATGTTGATGCTTCTGCCGTCACATTGCTATGAAAGGTTTTCCCGACTTTTACCTGGGATTGCCTTGCTTGATGTATCTGCATGAAAACTATATTTAGTATTTTTCTGAAGCAAACAGAAAACAAGCCTGGTGTCAAACCAATGCTTATAGTCATTTAAAATAAAAGTGAAACACTTTTTCTAGTGAAACTTAGTTATAGCAAGAAAAAATTGTCTCAGTCTAAATTAAAAAAAATAACTATATTAATGGGAAGCCACTAAAAAGTGTCAATCAACTATAAAACACAAGCGTAAACCTAAGTACTAAAGTGTGCTCAAAGGGTTTGTAACGGCAGAAAAAAACTGGCCGTAAGATTGAAGCGTTAACCTATCACCGAAATCGTTTTGTGGAAAATTATCTGCATAATACCAGTTTGTTTGTGCTTGAGTATTTAACCACAAATAATATTGGTACTGTAGTCATAGGCAAAATGATAATTGGAAACAAGGTGCAAAGATCGGTAAAAAAACAATCAAAACTTTACCCAAATACCCCACTATAAGCTAATTCAACAGATAACTTATAAATGTAAACTAGCTGGGTTCAAAATCATTGAAACCGAAGAAAGTCACACCAGTAAAACTTCTGCACTTTATCTTGAGCAACCAATTAAACATGAAACTTATAGGAGTAAACGAGTCAAACGTGGTTTATTCAGGAGTGCAACTGCTATAGTCATTAATGCCGATATCAATGGCAGTCTTCAAATTTAAGACAAGAAATTCCCAGAGCCATTTACTGCCGAGGGAATAGTGAGCTGTGCGGTAGAGCCTGTATTGGTTAATCCAATTATCTTGATAAAAGCTGTTACGATTTTCTACCGTTTTTTTCCTGCGGTATGACAAGACCCGTTAATGTCTGTTTATGAGAACCGCTGACGACCTTAGGGAAGCAGGGAGTGAACATCTATTTGTAACATTATGTAACTTTTGTATATTTTTAAGAGCAACATCATAGACAACCCTTTAATGCCTCTGCTAAAGCTGAGGCAGTTTTATAGCGATCGCTAGGCAGTGGTTGTGTAACTTTTTCAATCACTTCTCGTAGTTGTGGTGTAATAGTGGGAACGTTTTCAATATAAAACCGATAACCATTACCATGATTACTATAAAAGTGCATTGGGCTCTTGGCTGTTAGTAAAAAAATCAGAGTTGCACCCACTGCATACAAATCTGATTGAGTTAAAGGTTGCCCGCGGTCTTGCTCAGGGGCGCTATAACCTTCTGCCCCAATTCGCGTACCTAAAGGCGTTCCAATTTCTTTAACTGCCCCAAAATCCAAAACCACCATCTGATTATTATGACGACGCACTAGAAGATTAGCAGGTTTAATATCCCGGTGAATTAGTGGTGGATCTTGTGAGTGAATATATGCTAGGACTTCACAAGTCTGAATCATCCACTCTATAGCCTGTTGTGGCAAAATCGGTCCTTGGGTAACAATGCGTTTCTCCAAATCCTGACCATGAATCATTTCCATTGCCAAATATTTCTTGTCTTCTTCGACGAAAAAATCGAAAAACTTGGGAATACCAGGATGGCTTAATGATTTCAGGGCCTTAGCTTCTCGCTCAAATAATTCTTGAGCCTTACGAATTTGAGCCATATCAGCATTCATCTCCTTAAGTACCACCAAAGCAGCAGCAGGAGAAGTAGCCATACCTTGCAAATTATGTGACTCCTGATCCCGAGCTAAATAAGTAGTACCCATGCCTCCTTGACCCAATATCCGTAAAACTTGATATTGACGAATACTCTTTTCGACCTGAATTGGTTTGCCACAATAGATGCAGAATAAGTTTCCTGGTGGGTTATCATTAGCGCGGGGACAACATTGCTCGGAAATCTTTACAGCTGATAGAGGTTGAACTTGAAACTTTAAAATTGGGCCCCGCCTTGCTAATTGTATCAGGGAACCATCAGAAACAATTCCCTGAGACATCAAAACTCCATTAACAAAAGTTCCATTTGTGCCAAGGCTTACTAAGCGCCAAATATTTCCAGATTGAAACTTTGAGATTTTATGAAGCTCTAGATGGTATCGAGAAACTGAACCATCAGATAAAACAATATGATTATCAGGAGAGCGACCAACCTTAACTATTGATTTGCTCTGAAAATCCCAGTTTCTTAAAGGAGCATTTTTTTGAGGATCTAGGAGGGTTAACCGAATCACAATCTAAATTATTAGGGTGTAGGAAATAGGGAGTAGGACTCCACCGAATTAAAATATCTTCGTGTTTTGCAAACTGAATCACCAAAAATATTGTTCTCACTTACTTATTAGAGACTTGCACAAAAACCAAATACCAGTCAAACAAACTCTACTCAAAAAATTGCAAAACTTGATTGCTAGATTAATAAATAAGTAGCCTATATCTATAGATTTAGTGATATATACAATCAAACCGTAGGAAAAAAACTGTAGAAAATCGTAACAGCTTTTATCAAGATAATTGGATTAACCAATACAGGCTCTACCGCACAGCTCACTATTCCCTCGGCTGTAAATGCCTTTGGGAATTTCTTTCTAATAAGTAGCATTTGGCGAATTGTTTTTGAGTTTAATTTACGTTTCTTTTTTCCTGATTTACCAACCATTTGGGATGACTCAAAAGTAGGAATAAAAATAACGCTCTGGCTCGGTTGTCAACCATTTTGCTACTTTTTTATGGACTTCATCCATGAGGTTTTTTATCCTAATCAACACCTCCAAATACATTGTCAACTATTTTTTTGCCTAAGTCAAGAAAATTCTCGTCAGATGTGTCAGTTATTACCTGAAATTAATTGATAATAGCAATCAACTCCCCACATTCTTACTTGACCCGCCAATCCTACATTAACTTAAACATATTTCAGTAGTAACTCGCTAAATTGACAAATTTTACCACTTGATAACCTATAACAATAGGCACATTTTCTAGAGATGTCTATTGAAGAATTTCTCTAATCTTTTTGTGCCTTTACTAAAGCACGAATTACAATTGCTGTAATATTATCGTGACCATTATATTGATTTGCCAAATCAATTAACTTATTTACACCCAACTCCAAATTAGCTTGTTTGTCTAAAAGTGGTTCCAGGTGAGTTTGCCAATTGTTTTCCAAAAGCTGATTATCTGTTAAACCATCAGACGCTAAAATTAACAGAGTATCATCCGACAGATTGAAAAACTGTATATCAGGCATTACAAAATTTTCATCTCTTGGTCCCAAAGCTTGAGTCAATTGATAAGCATCAGGGCGACCATAAGCTATCTCTGGTTCAACTCCGCGATTAATTTCTCTTTGACCTACTTCATGGTCTAGAGTAATTTGCTCTAAACCTCCCTCACGAGAAAAACGATACAAACGACTATCTCCTACATGAGCTACGGCTACTTCTGTATCGTAAATCATTGCCATGACTAAAGTAGTACCCATTCGACTACTACCCTTTCGCATTTCTTGTTGGTTAATATCGTAAATGACCTCATTTGCCTGTAAAATTGCTTCACGAATTGTTCCCTCTGAAGGCAAACCTACTGACCAGCTACTTTCTGCTTTAAAGTATTGTTTTATAGTGTCTACTGCTAACTGACTAGCTATTTCTCCGCTAGCGTGTCCTCCCATACCATCACAAAGCACATAGATTCCTTTAGCTTGAATAATTCTTTCTTTTAAGGTTTCCTGACTTTCTATCTGAGTTTGAATTCCTAAAGCATCTTCGTTATGGTCCCGTTGACTTCCTACATCACTTTTACTCGAACTTTTCAAACTAATCAATTGTATTGGCAAAAGCTCGGTTTCTTGAGTTTCAATATCATTTACTGTTCCTGAGGCAGGATCATCTACCTGTAAAACTGTTGGTTTAGATTTAGGAGGTACTTGAGATTGTAAGTTATCTTGAGTATTCATTATATATGATCGCAATTGTTCAATAGTTTGTATTTCACCATTTTGCCAATCTTGAAATAAAGCTGTTATCCAACCGAATTGTCTGCGTTTGGATTGCTCAAACAACCACTGCCAGAATAATATTAAATCTTCTAGAGTTTTGCCTTCACCAGGCTTTGGGTACAAGCGTTGTAACTTGATAGAGTTATTATCTGCTTGATTTACCCGGAGATTTTCATCTTCTAGTATACTTTGACAACAATCCCAGGGTGTTAAGGCTATCCACAATTCGGTCATTTGTTGCAACCACAATAAAATTTGTAGTTGGGATAACTGTTGGTTTCCCCAGATATCAACTAACCGCGGCCAACTGCTATAGTCTGACAAAAGTAGTATTTCTTTCGATGGTGATCGCGAACCTTCCACGGAGTGCGATCGCCAACTATCATGAAGAGTTGGTAAATTCTGAGGTCTTTGGGTCTGTAAAGCTATGTACGGTTGGGCAATGATGGGTATAATTAAAGCTTCCATGGCATCGGGAGTTATTTGTTTCAAGCTATCAGAGTTATTTTCCAACCAAGCTTGAATTTGGGTTTTTTCTAGTGGGTAACGGTCTAATACTTGGACAACTACTGTTTGGCCTTTGTTACTTACTGACATAGTCTCCAATACTTGGTAGCGTTGTTTAGGGTCTAAGTATTTTTCTTCTAATGGAATGGAGAAAGTTTTTGTGTCCTTGTTTACTGCTTCAGACACTGGACTAAATATATCTGCAGTTGTTAATTCTAAATTATCTGAGTTCCCTATTGCTTTTAGTTTAGTTTCTTGTGCTTCTACATCTGAAGCTGATTTACCAAAAGTATCACTAGGTTTTACACCATCTTCTATTATTTGAGTTTTTTCGTCCAAATTCTGAGAGGATTCTAAAATTTTTTCAGAATCTTCTGTCATAATTTTGACTGCCGACTCTGTATAATCCTTACTGGATGGGCTTGCTCCTGTTATAAATTCTTCTTGGTTAAGCTTATCAACATTAACCTCTAGTCTACTAGGAGTATAAACTTCTGTTTGATAGTAAATAACGGCCTTCCATATTTGACCAGTATAGGCTTCACAGTTGTGACATTGTAAAGCGCTCAAGGACACTTGTGATCCACATTGATGACAATTTTTGTGGGTTAAGGATAGACCACATCTTTGGCAATATTTATGATTGTCAGGATTTTCCAACTCACATTGGGGACAAATGAGCATAATCGGGAACAATTTTATGTCACAACTTCAATTATTGTAAACCAACTAGAAAGGAATAGCAGTATTAGTATCTTCTAGAATTGTTTGGACTGCGATCGCCTCTATTATTTTTAGAGGCACTTCACAAAAGTATTTTTCCCTAAATTTTTCTTCTGATACTCCTGCTAGGAACTTTCGGACTGTTTGGGGGAGAATTTCTGATTTTTGAAATAGGCTTTGATTCCGAATTATGTAAAAATATTTATCTTTATACTTGACATTAAATCCAAAATGTTGTAACGCTTTTAACCCTAATTTAAGAGTACTCTCACCAATACTTAACTTTTTTACCAATTGATAGCAAGTCACAGGTTGGCCTGTACGACTGAGATATTTGGCAATTCCCAAAAGTTGTTTCCAGATTTCTAGAGGAGGAATAATAAGAGGCCTTGAGTAAGCGATCGCTAATTTTTTTTGTTGATTTATTGCTCGTCGGAACCAAATACGTAAATCATTCCAGCTTCTGGGACACTCAGTGAGAACAATTAAACCTTTTTCATTTCCCGGAAGGGATAACTGAGATTCATCCGTGTCACTATAATTTTCATTGAGAAATTTTGAGTTTTGATTTTTAAAAACTGGTTTACTATTATTGCGCCAGTCTAAGATCCAATCTACGGGGTTAGACGCTACGACTTGAGTATCTTGGAAATTGGGTTGTACAGCAATAAGTCGAGCTTCATAACGTTTTTCTCTAGCATTGAAATCTAATTCAACAACAGCATCACATATTTCTTCAGGAATTTCTTCCTTATAATGACCCCACCAAATACCGGGAAACCCTTTATCATCTTTATCAATAGACTCATCGCAAATTTCAAAATTTGTTTTAATATATTTAACCTCATTTCTCCTTATATCTGTTTGGTTCCGATGCCAAATATCAGTAAACCAACAATTTTGAATCAAAAGTTTAGGCACGGGGTTTCCTATACCACAGGGTTCCAAAAGCTTCAGTTCTTGAAATAAATCTCTACCTAACTCAGATACAGTGATAATTAAATCTACTTCTATTACTGAAGTTTGGTTGAAAGTCACCCCTAATGTTTGTCCCAATAGCTGATTAATAGCATCTGTAAATATCGGAATATTTTCTACTGGCAAACTAAGACCAGCAGCGAAAGGATGACCGCCAAACCTATGTAACAAATGTGCTTGATTTTTAACCAACTCATAGAGGTCTATTTTACCAATAGAACGGGCAGAACCACGAGCTAATAATTTTTCTTCGGAAGTTATGGTAGCTTCAGTTTCCTCAGTTAATAAAATAGTAGGACGACCATACTCTTGAGCTATTTTACCTGCAACTAATCCTAGCACACCGACAGGCCATTGAGGATCACTCAGAACTATGACATAAGTAGTAGAAAGGTCTAGTTTGGTCAATTTTCGGGCAATATCTTTAGTTACTTCTTGTTCTAGAGATTTGCGCCTAGAGTTAGCTAGCTCTGTTTGTGACGCTAGTTTTTGACAATGTTGAGTGTCACGACTTGTCAATAGTTCCACACAAAAACTGGCATCTCCCATAATTCTACTTACAGCATTAATCCGAGGGCCAATACCAAAAGAAACATCTGTAGGGCGATCGCCTGTTTTTTGGCACAACTCCAAAAGTTTAGCAACTCCTGGTCTGGTAGTTTTATGTAATTGTGTACTTAACTTTTCAATACCTATTTGTGCTAAATAACGACAGTCATCTGTTAGTTGAACTAGATCTGCAATCAAACCAATAGCTACTAAATCTAATAATTCTGTTAAAGGAAGTTGAGGAATTTCGGGATGAGTTAAATAAAGTGCCTCTATAAGTTTATAAGCTACTCCAACTCCAGATAAATTATATAGGGGATGATCGGGAGAAAAATAGCGGGGATTGATAATAGCAAATAAGGACGGACGTTCTGTGGGAAGAGTATGATGATCTGTAACAATTATATCTATGCCTAAATTATTTGCGTATTCTATTTCGGCAATATTTGTACTACCTGTATCGCAGGTAATTATCAAACTATAATCTGCTTTAGCTAATCTTTCTATTCCGGAAAAATTCAAACCATGAGATTCTGTCAACCTGTTAGGAATATAATAAGTTAGCTGGTGATTTTTATCGAAAAATTCTCCTAGTCCATCCCATAGTACAGATGTAGACGTAATACCATCCGCATCAAAATCCCCCCAGATGGCAACTTTTTCTTGATTATTTCTAGCAGAGATAATTCTTTCTATGGCATTATTAATTTCTGCTCCAAATGCTAAGGGACTAGCTGGTTTATATTGTTTTGGGTCTAAAAATGACGTAATATATTCAGGATCTTTAATTCCTCGTTGCCATAATAATTTTGCTAGATATCTTCCTGATAATTTTGGTACATACTTTTTGAAAGATTCAATAAATGAACAAGATGGGGAATAGGAAAGAGGAACTTGCCAAGAAATTTTTTCAGTAGACATCTTTGATTTAGCAATTCCCTATAGTAATAGTAACGAATAAAATGAAAGATTATGGCTAACCATACAAATATAGAATATAGCAAAAGTTGAAAGTTAAATTATTGCTGTGAATAAGATATAGCAGAACGAAGGAGACTAATTATTGGTAGTGCTCAATATGTAATGACGGAGTATTAAATGTTAGTATTGTCCATCTATGCTTTCCTGTCCAAAGTGTGAATCTTCAAAAACTGTCAAAAATGGTCATATCCATAACAGTAAAAGGATGAATTTAGGAAGGAGTAAAAATCCTGATGAATCGGAATGGCTTATTCCCTGTTATCATTAATAAATCCTGTTTGGGGAATAGGAAACTTTACGGTAAATACTGAACCTTTATTGACCTCACTAACTACAGCAATATCCCCACCCATCATTTTACAAAAGTGACGACTAATAGCTAAACCTAAACCAGTTCCTGCATATTGTCGCGTTGTGGAATTATCAGCTTGGGTAAATGGTTGAAATAAACTATCTATTTTTTCTTCTGATATACCTATACCAGTATCAGCAACACTTAGAACTAACACTTGATCTGTAGAGTTAGAGTCTCGATTTTCATAAATAAAATCTGCATCATTATTAACAACTTTAACTCTCAAAATTATTTTGCCATTTTCTGTAAATTTAGCTGCATTACTCAATAGATTTAAGATTACTTGACGCATTTTATTAGGGTCTACAATTATCTGTTCCTGGTAATCTTCACAGATTATTTCTAATGTATTATTATTTTGCTCAACCAAAGGTTGAATAGTTGCTAAAACATTTTCAATTAATGCTATAATGTTGACGGCTTCCCAGTGCATATCCATCTTGCCGGCTTCAATTTTTGAAAGATCGAGAATATCATTAATTATTGTTAATAAGTGTCTGCCTGAAGTATGAATATTGTTAATATCATTAATCAAGTATTCATAGCCAAAATCATGAGCATCTTCTAGTAAGATTTCACTATACCCAATAATAGCATTTAATGGTGTTCTTAACTCATGACTCATATTTGCTAGAAATACACTTTTGGCTCGATTAGCTACTTCTGCTTCGTGTTTTTCTTGCTTTAAACGCTTATTTTCTTTAAGTTGTTGAACATTTGCTAATGTTTTTTTTATAGTAATGTCTAAATCTTTAAAATCTATAGGTTTAGTCAAAAAATCAAAAGCACCTCTATTCATCGCAGATCTGATTTTTTCAAGTTCATCACAAGCAGAAATAATTACTGCCTTAACATCAGGATGAAGAAGTTGAAGATTATCTAATAAAGTTAACCCATTCATTAAGGGCATATTAATATCAGTTAGTACTATATCTATATTAACTTCCTTGGACAAAATTTCTAGTGCTTCTATACCATTTCTGGCAAAAATAAAATCCAGTTCTTTTTGTTTTATTTTATTTCTAAAGCTACGGATGATCAGTGATTCAACATCTGGTTCATCATCTACAACAAGTATTTTTGATGACATGATATTCTGATTAATAAGTCGATTGCTTTCAATTTATACAATAGTTTCTGAACTTATGAGATAGTTATTTTAATGATTTAGGAAGTAGGAAATAGGTAGGGACGTTGAATACAACGTCCTTGCAGAGCAGATAAGATAAGATGGTAAGATGATAGGGAACAAAGCCAAAAATGTCCACAGTAGTTAAGCCAAATGTCCACAGTAGTTGCTATTTGTAGCTAAGACATTCTCTGGCCTCTCACATTTAGTTCATGCTGGAAATTTAACTTCTGTGTATTGTCAAATCTGACTCGTGACTTCAGCTATACCTCGTCGTTTGTAGCAAATTAATCACCGAATCTGCTTTAAGTTATAGTCATTTGAATTTAAATTGAGACAAGTATTTCTAGCTCTAACTCGCGTTTCAGCAGAAAAAGTTTTCCATCTCTTTTTGAAATGACTATACTTATAACAAATGATAAAAAATGTGCCAGTATGTACAGCTTATAATTTTGGTATAATTTGTTATGGGATTAATTTTTGGATTTAAAAGCAAAGTCTAAGTCATAGTAGTTTTTACTCATGTTGACTAAAAAACTTCTGCCTTCTATCTTCTGTCTTTAAGCCAAAATCTTTGTATTTTTTGAACAATGAAAACTGCTATCAATAGTCAAAAGCTTAATGTGCCATCTTAGATAAATATTTTGGCTACATACCCTCCTCCTATGGAACTCTTTGGCTACTAGACCTTTAAATAATAAATAAGGTATAAATTGTTGTTTCCTTGTCAACACATAAGGGAAACCTCAACTTGTGAATAACTTTTATGACCTTGTAGGTAAAATTTCCACCGCCTTGTGACTATATATTACCAGGTTTGAGGTATTAGCAAGTCTTTCTCTGAGTGATCGGGTAAAAGCGGATCGGGAGTAGTTTGACCTCCTCCCCGGGCCTAAAGGGGAGGGGAAACAACCGAACCGTGGCTCCGGTGCGGGTTGACCTTTCACAGGCTGTTGAACCCACCCCTATTCCTACCCTCCCAAGCAGGGCTTTTTCATCAAGAGCGATCGCAAAAAAAATAAAAGCACTCTTCTTTTTGATAAAATCAAAAAAGAGCACTTAACTTTTCTTTTAAATACATTATGATTAGTACTATACTTGAGAGGTTGAAAAAAGTCAAGGACTTCCGCCAAAATCAGGGTAAAAGACATGAAATTTGGGTAGTATTAAGCATAATATTCTTAAGCATTTTAACCATAAATTGTAGTTATAAACAAATAGAAATGTTTAGTAATAAGAATCAGGAGCAACTAATAAATATATTAAATATACCCTCAAAAAAATTACCTTCATATAGTAGGATTAGGAGAGTTATGATGGGAGTTTTTGAATCAGAGATACAATTAATTTTTGACGAAATAAGCTCAGCTAATAATATAGCAATCCTCTGACGGGCTGACTTGTAAGCTTAATGGTAGATATAGTAATCATTTGAGACAATAAGTTGAATAATAATTCAATTTAAAAAGGAATGGGATTTTGAGTTTGGGAGGTAGCGATCGCCAATTTACTCTTATCCACCATCTGAGTTGAATCATTATTCAAGCTGTATTATAATATAATTTTATTAAACTCCTCACATAAATTAATTTATTGTTAATCAAAAAATACGGTCTAATTAAGCACTTTATTCATCGCTTTGAGTCTCCTTTTATAATATAGTAATTTATGACGATTTTGGCTTATTAAATTTTCTACTAATTCCCTAATGGAAATCATCATTTATTGCCCAATTAATCATAGATAATCCTAAAAAAACTACTGTGTCTTCTTTCTTTTCTGTCTTTTTCATTAGTTCTTGATATATATTCTTAAACCCCTTTGTTTTTAACTTTTTGGACTTGAAAAGAACTAATTGTATATAAAATAGCTATAGCAATCAGGAATGAGATGTGAGAAAATAATATAGAAGTAAATCTAGAGTAGCATGGAAGAATTAGATGTTTTTATTAAGTCGAATCCTGACCCCAGAGAGTTAAAACGAGCCAT
>JAKQYE010000086.1:0-680 GCA_023356605.1 Trichodesmium sp. MAG_R02
ACAAAGGTTCCGCTTCTGTATACCTTCCTTGAGTTTTGTACAGTAAAGCCAAATTGTTGAGGGAGGTGGCAACATCAGGATGTTCAGCACCAAGGAGCTTCTTTCTCATATCTAATGCTTGTATTAACAAAGGTTCAGCTTCTGTATACCTTCCTTGAGCTCGGTAAAGTGCTGCCAAATTGTTGAGGGAGGAGGCAACAGAAGGATGTTCAGCACCAAGGAGCTTCTTTCTCATATCTAATGCTTGTATTAACAAAGGTTCCGCTTCTGTATACCTTCCTTGAGAAGAGTAAAGTCCTGCCAAATTGTTGAGGGAGGAGGCAACATCAGGATGTTCAGCACCAAGGAGCTTCTTTGTCATATCTAATGCTTGTATTAACAAAGGTTCCGCTTCTGTATACCTTCCTTGAGCTTTGTAAAGAAAAGCCAAATTGTTGAGGGAGGTGGCAACATAAGGATGTTCAGCACCCAGGAGCTTCTTTCTCATCTCTAATGCTTGTATATACAAAGGTTCCGCTTCTGTATACCTTCCTTGAGCTTTGTAAAGAAAAGCCAAATTGTTGAGGGAGGTGGCAACATAAGGATGTTCAGCACCCAGGAGCTTCTGATACATCTCTAATGCTTGTATATACAAAGGTTCCGCTTCTGTATACCTTCCTTGAGAAGAGTAAAGTTCTGCC
>JAKQYE010000086.1:780-22779 GCA_023356605.1 Trichodesmium sp. MAG_R02
AAATTGTTGAGGGAGGAGGCAACATAAGGATGTTCAGCACCCAGGAGCTTCTGATACATCTCTAATGCTTGTATATACAAAGGTTCCGCTTCTGTATACCTTCCTTGAGAAGAGTAAAGTTCTGCCAAATTGTTGAGGGAGGAGGCAACATAAGGATGTTCAGCACCCAGGAGCTTCTGATACATCTCTAATGCTTGTATATACAAAGGTTCCGCTTCTGTATACCTTCCTTGAGAAGAGT
Organism: Trichodesmium sp. MAG_R02; assembly: GCA_023356605.1. Classification (GTDB taxonomy): domain Bacteria; phylum Cyanobacteriota; class Cyanobacteriia; order Cyanobacteriales; family Microcoleaceae; genus Trichodesmium. The sequence goes on from JAKQYE010000086.1 coordinate 1,022, forward strand.
AAAGTTTTGCCAAATTGTTGAGGGAGGTGGCAACATAAGGATGTTCAGCACCCAGGAGCTTCTGATACATCTCTAATGCTTGTATATACAAAGGTTCCGCTTCTGTATACCTTCCTTGAGCTTTGTAAAGTTTTGCCAAATTGTTGAGGGAGATGGCAACATAAGGATGTTCAGCACCCAGGAGCTTCTGATACATCTCTAATGCTTGTATATACAAAGGTTCCGCTTCTGTATACCTTCCTTGAGATTCGTAAAGTCCTGCCAAATTGTTGAGGCTTTCAGCAACATAAGGATGTTCAGCTCCCAATACCTGCTGCCTAATTTTCAAAGACTGCTCTAATAAAGGAACTGCTTCATCATATTTACCTTGTTTATATAGTTCAATAGCTTTCTCATTAAGTTCTGTGGCAGAAGCTAGGGACTGGTCTTTAGCTGAAGCTTCTCGCCAACTCAGTGTGTAACTTCCTTGTTGACCTTTTTCATGGGTATTGACAATAACTGTATAAGTTCCTGTGGTGGGTAAAGTCATTGTAATTTTGGCATTATTATTTTCCCCTCCATCATCATTCTCAGCAATGTTATTAGATTTTGGATCTATTAACATTAAGTAGGCATCAAATTCAGAACTATTCAACTCAATAGTAATTACTTCACCCGCCTTACCCGCAAAACTATGCTTTTGAAAGTAACTCCCATCATCTTCAAACAGCTCACTATTTTCATTGAGAGTCCCATTAATTATCAGCTCTTCAGTTGCTTCCGTTGTTGATAGCTGTTGTGAAAGAACAGAAGTCTGTGCCCATCCTGGCTGGACAACCACAGCTTCTAGGCCATTGATAATAACAATGACTGCCAGGTAAGTTTGGGCCAAGTAAGCTATGCTGAAAATTTTGGTAAACATCATTAGAAAGTCAAAAGTAAGAGAAGTCAAAAGTTAAAAGTCAAAAGTCAAAATTTTAGGGCCCCCTTTATCTCCCCCAAGGAGGGAAGTCAAAAAAAGTAATTTGATTATTCCTAATATACACAACATAGACATTATATACACAATATAGATATTTTGGATAAGTCCTAATGAATAAAGTTATTTTAACAACAAGCCGATGCTCCTATCAATTCATCACAACTCAAAACTATTACTTCTGGTTTGGAATTCGAGCACTTAACCAAATCTCCAAATCTTCCAAACTGTTAAAGTCTAACAAATCTTCCCCTAAACTTTCTAGGTCTTCAACAGGCAAATCTTCAATTTGATTATTTATTGCAGTGGGAAGATCTTTAAATCTTTTTCTTAGCAAACGCATAACAAAAGCGATCGCTTCAGATAGACGTCCTTGAATTTCTCCTTTAGCCTCCCCTCTAGCCTCCCCTCTAGCCTCTCCTCTAGCCTCTCCTCTAGCCTCTCCTCTAGCCTCTCCTCTAGCTTCTGCTTCTTGTTCCGCATAAGCTATTCGTCCTCTTTCATCTTGCAATGCTATAGCTCTGCGCTCAACTATTTCTAACTCTTCTGGTGCCATATTAATTTTATTAGCAATATTTAAAGCCAGTTCTATTTCCGTAACAACTCCCAAACTTTCTGGAATATCATCCAGTCGAGCAGCTTCTTTGATAAAGAAAATCCACTTATCTGCCAAAGTTTTTAACTCTGCCAAACTTTTCTTAAACTTCGGTAACTCCACAAAAATTAGCCGCAATTCCGTATCGGGATATTCCCAATTTTCCTTTTGATGTTTAAACACAAATGGATTAATAACATCTTCCTTATCTTTAAAGAAGATAAAATCCGTGATTGTTACCCCTATTGTAGGACGTAGTAGGGGATAATCATCCTCTGTTTTTAACTGGTTGCCATAACCTTTGATTAAGTCGTACATTACTCGCTTACTAAAAGCAGTCATCGATGCTACTTGCATTTCAATAACCACAACCGAACCATCAAATAAAACAGCCTTTATATCTAAATAAGTATCCTTTAAACTAATTACTTGACCGGGCTTAAATGGATTAATAATTCTTAAAGACTTAATAGTTTTTTTTCCATCATAAATTATCGCATTTAGAAAACTGATTAAAATTTCCTTGCTTTCCTCAGAACCAAAGATTTTTTTAAAAGCATAATCAATTTTGGGGCTAATAAAACTCATAGTAGTTTTTCCCTTAAGAGCATTTGACTTATTAACAATATGATATAACCCATTTAGTATCTTTTAAAATAGTGCAATAACTGTAGGTTGGGTCTGGTGGAGGTAGCAAAATCTCGTAAGGGTAGCCTAACTAGGATAACAAGGCTTTGTTGGGTTTCACTGTCGTTCTACCCAACCTACATTTTTAGGTGTGTCACTGTAGGTTGGGTCTGGTGGAGGTAGCAAAATCTCATAAGGGTAGCCTAACTAGGATAAAAAGGCTTTGTTGGGTTTCACTGTCGTTCTACCCAACCTACATTTTTAGGTGTGTCACTATCTCCTAAGGGTGGCCTAACTACAATAACAAGGCTTTGTTGGGTTTCACTGTCGTTCTACCCAACCTACATTTTTAGGTCTGTCACTCTAGGTTGGGTATTGTTTTGATACTTGACAATCATAATAACTTGTGGTAATAAAAAATACTAAACAGGACTTACCCACCGGGACTACATCCAGTGAGGGAAAATGCTATTTGCCCCTACTAGATATGGCGGTTTTGCCTAAGTCCTGATACGATAAAATAACTTAAACAGAAGCCAATGTTTCTATGGATTCATCACAACTCAAAATTATTGGTTCTGATTTGGAAACCACCGTCAGTAGCTATGAAAAAGTTCTCCTAGAACTTCAAGCTTCTAAACCCCCCAAACCAGAACAAATATTAGCAGTATTAAATGCTAGAGATGTTGTCCAAGCAGTTTGGAATCAGTCCACCCCTATTTCCACCAACACTCAACAGAAACTACTTAAATTAGACCATTTGTTGAGAAAACAAGCCCATCGAATTACTCAAACCAAAGGAGTCAACCTCTCCCAATATCGTAGTAGCTTTTCTCCCCCGGAAAAAGCTTGGTGGTGGAGATTAGAAACAGAAGTCCCACCCCATTTTTGGGATCGTTTGGATTGGTTGTGGCGCGGCTTTACCGTTGCCGGTTGGACAGCCAACTTAGGATTACTCATAGATATTGTGCCTCGGTTTATTGGAGCTGGAACAGGACTCCCAGGAACAATTGCTGTTGCCTTCCCTAGCCTAATCACCCTATTGCAAGCCCGAAGTGAACTTACTAAAACAGGCAAAGAAGGATTTAATCGCTTACTAAAACAACTGGGAATTCCTCAACACTTTCATGAAGAAGCGAGATTTGGCTCAACAGCAATGCTCTTTTTGCTTCTAGTTGCCTTGCGAGCCAATTTCCCCGCTTTTTCTGATTGGTACAACAAAAAAGGATTTGAAAAATATCAACAAGGTCAATTTGCCGGAGCTGAATCAATCTATCAACAGGCATTAGCACTTAATCCTGATAATTTCAAAGCCCATTATAATTTAGCAGTACTGTACGAAGACCTACAGGAATTCGACAAAGCCAAAACTCAGTATCAATTTGCCGTAAAAGGAAACTTCATCAAAGCTCAAAATAATCAGGCTCGTATTCATATAATAGAAGGTCAACCTGACCTAGCTATTCCCCTGCTATTAAGCGGGTTCAATAATTTTGCTAATGAAGATAATCCCTCAATTGCAATAACATACAGTTTGTACAAAAATTTAGGATGGGCTTTCTCAAAGCAGGAACAAACCCAACTAGCTGAGAAATTTCTCAAAACTGCAATTCAGATCGGAAATTCTCCAGAGGGTATTGAAAAAATTAAAAGCCGAGGTTCAGCCCATTGTTTGCTGGCACAGTTATTTCAAGGACAGCCACAAAAGCAGACAGAAGCAGTGGAACAATGGCAGAAATCCTGTCAGTTAGGTTCCGTATTCAATCCAGACGAAAGTGAATGGCTCAGTTCAGCCCATAAAAAATTAAAGGAGACAGGAAAATCATGCGACGAGGAAAATTTAAATCTCTAATTCCATTATTAAGCGGGGTAACTTTAGTGGGTATCTTAGCCAGACCCGTAAGTCCTGTTATCCCCGGCGTTAACTTTCTGATGATTCTGAGTCCACCAGGGCAGGTCAAACTCAAACGTCCCCATTGGCAAAAATATCAGCCAACAAAACCAGGAACTCCCCTGAGAGATGCAGACCGCTTACTACTCCCTAAGGGAGCCAAAGCTCTGGTGCTGTGTCAGAATTTGCAAGAATGGAAAGTTCCTGATGGCAGAGAATCTATTGTTAGCGAAGGGTGTCCCCCTGTGAGTAACCCCAGATTCTTTGAGCCAGGAGAGGATACTGTACCTCCCCGGGGTCGCAACGAACCTACAATTCCCTATATTATCAGTCCCAGGGAGACAAAATTACTGCCTACTCAGTCCTTAACTTTACGCTGGAACCTGGTGGAGGGAGCTGAAAATTATCGCGTGAACCTGGTAGGTCCGGGTGTGAGTTGGAATCAGGAAACAAAGGAAAACCAGCTAGTTTATACAGCAGAGCCACCCTTGAAACCGGGAAATCGTTACTGGTTCACTGTGAGAACGCAGATAAATAAAACTTCATCAAAATTTGAGGGAACTCCTGGATTTACTATTCTTTCAGAGAAAGAAGTCAAAGAGATATTGGGTGAAGTTGAAGAAATCAAGCAGAAGCAACTGAGTCGGGAAGCTCAAGCACTGGCTATCGCCCGCTTGTATCAAAGTAATGAACTGTATAACGAAGCCATCAAACTGCTGGAAACTGCAATTCAAGATGGTATTAAATCTACAGCCATCTATCAACTCTTAGGAGAAATTCATCAAAAAATTGGATTAAATAGATTAGCACGGGAACACTACCTAAAAGCTTTGAAGCTAACCAAACCTAAAGCAGATTTGGAAGGTTTAGCAAATATCCAGGGGGGATTAGCTATCACCAATGCAATTATAGGATATAAGGATGATGCACTGAAGTATTTGGAATATGCCAAAGCTAGCTATAAGAAGCTTGAGCAGAAGGAAGCGCAGGAAAAAACAGTTGGTAAACTAGAAGCAGACGTAATCGATATTTTAGGAATATGAGAGTAGGGGAGTGTAGAAGTAGGAGAATAGAGAATAGATGATAAAATTAATTCAATGCAAATTCTTTGTGAGCAGGAACTTCTGGCGGATGAAAACCGAGAACAATTTGACTTTGTGTTATGAGAAACCAGGTTTACAGGGCTTTTCAAATGGATGAACTACATCGCCATAACCAAAACCTTGTAGGGACGTTCCATAACAAAAATGGGTTTCATGTCCCATTCGCGTTACGTCCCTACTTTAGTCTACCGACATGAAAACTGCTGTATGGGATATATAGCAAATTCCAAGTATACGAAGTACAGACATTAAAAATTAAATATTCCCAGTGCGAGTATCTGGCCTGCGATAGACCTAGATCATCAAGGTGTAATCTTCTTTCCTATTGCTTTATAACACTTTTCTACAAAACTCAAATAATGCTTTTGAAACACTGTTTGAGAAAATTTATCAGCCTGCTTTCTAATAATTTCTGGCTGAAAATACCCCTGAGAACTTTCAAAAAATTCCACCGCTTCCATCAATGCTTTTTCTGTTTGTTCAGGAAACAATAAACCCGTAGCCGAATCAGGATATTTTCTCATATCTAAAACCGTTTCAGTCGCTCCACCAACACCATAAGCAATAACAGGAGTTCCACAAGCTTGTGCCTCCACTAAAGCCATACCAAAATCTTCACAGGCCGCATAAATAAAACCCTTAGCTTCCGACATATATTGAACAACAACCTCTTCAGGTTGCCAACCCATAATTTTAACATTAGACCCAGCAAGATCACGTAATAGACTTAATTCCCCACCACTACCAATAACTATTAATCTCCGTCCTAACTGATTAAAAGCTCTAACAATTAAAGATATTTTTTTATAACTCACCAATCTACAAACTGTCAGATAAAAATCTTGTTTCTGAGATTTAAAAAGAAACTTTTCGACATTTACAGGGGGATAAATAACCTCAGCTTGACGTCGATAACAACGCCAAATTCTACGAGCAGTATGTTGAGAATTAGCAATAAAATAATCTACTCGGTTAGCAGAAATTACATCCCATTCCCGCAGTCTATGTAAAAGATATCGAGTCAAAATACCAGGAATACCCTTACCAACCTTACTACCATTTAGATAATCAAAAGTCAAATCCCAAGCATAACGCATAGGAGTATGACAATAACAAATATGTAGTTGATCAGGTGTAGTTAAAACACCTTTAGCAACTGCATGAGAAGAGGAAAGAATAACATCATATTCTCGTAAATCAAATTGTTCAACTGCTATGGGTAATAAAGGTAAATATTTTTGTACTCCGTTACGAGCCAAAGGCAAATATTGTAAAAACGTTTTACCTATTTGACGTTGATAAAAATAACTTTCTGGGTTCTTCGACTCAAAATCAATTAAGGCATATAAATCTGCATTAATATGCTTAAGAATTTCCTTAACAACCAATTCCGACCCCCCAGTTGCTTTAGGAGTTAACCATTCATGAACAAGAGCATATTTAACTTCCACAATAGACTTCTAAGTATTTAAGTATTGAACAACAGTTTATCTTACAGCCTACTAAATTTATGAACTACATCCCCATAACCAAAACCTTATAGGGACTTTGCATACAACGTCTCTACTGTAGTCTATCGACATGAAAACTGCTGTAATAGCAATTTCACAGTTATGAGATACATTTGCGAACACCCTAAAATCCCCTTTTAAGGAGGACTTTGAAGGCTCCCCTCCGCTCTTTAAGAGGGGGGATCTGAACTTTACCTTATAGATTAAAGAACTGCTATAACTGTACTTTAGAAAAACAGAGCTGGACTTACGCAGCAATGGCCATATCTAGGATTTGCACTCTACAGATGGACATTTCCCCCGCTACAGATAGGGTATGACTTACAACTTTGCCTAAGTTCTAATAAGTAAAAAAAAAGGTTAAGAAATTATTATATGAGATTTTGACCTTAAATTAACCGTTTTATTGTTCTATGCCACTATGCAGAAAAAACCCTTCTAAATTCGGAATTCTAAATTCTAAATTCAAGCTTACTAATACACATTTTAAATCAAAATTAACTTATCTTGTTATCTGTTCTTCCTTATTAGCAAGAAGCCAACTTATCCGCCCGGTGAGTTGTTTCTGGCAAGGGATATTTAGAAGTACATTTCAAGACATAATTAATAGCAGTTTTCCAACTAATTTTATGACCAGTTGAAACATAAATTGGTTTAACTCCAGTGCGACTTCTGACAACTGCACCAATAACTTTTTCTTGATATATTAAAGGTTGCCAATTCCCCTTTTCTAAGCCAACAGCATCATACTTACCAATATAGTGAGATTTAGCTACACCAATACTAGGAATATTAACTAAAACTCCTAAATGACAAGCTAGACCAAATCGACGAGGGTGAATCAAACCTTGACCATCACAGAGCAGCAAATCCGGAATAATATTTAACTTTTTAAAAGCATCTAAAATAGCAGGTATTTCTCTAAAAGATAATAAACCAGGAATATAAGGAAAAGAAGTAGGACGTTTAGCGATCGCTTGTTCTTTCAACTCCAATTCCGGGAAACTTAAAACTGCTATTGCTCCTTGAGTTATCCTATCATCATTACTATAACCAACATCAACCCCAGCCACATATTTAATATCTCCAAATAGGTCCTCAGTTATTACTTGATGACAGAGTTTTTCTTGCATCGCGATCGCAGTTTATACATCATTCGGAACAGAAAAATCTTAGTCTATTTTCATAAAAATAGCAATCCTAAATCATTTTTAAAATCACATACTTTCTGAAAAAATAACTCCAACTACTAAGCCAATACTTAATTTAAAATTCCTATTAGTAAGCTAGAATTGAGAATTTATAATTCATAATTTAGAAGTTTTTTTTCTACATAGTGGCATACAATCAATTTGTCCCTTAAATGCACAAAAGTTCATTTCTCCCACCTTATATCACCCCATTTATTTAACAAATCAAATAGGGTTGATATATAGAAATTGATAATTCAGCTATAGCAATTGCAAAAATTAGAAAGTATAATCAGAATAGTAAATATATTTTACTTGTTAACTATTATCCTACCCAACTTTTTTTAATCTATATCCTCCTCTAATTAAAATTAGAACTATTCTTTAAGAAGATTTACCATCTTGTCTTCCTAATTCATAAATACCGCAAGTTACAGAAGTAATTATCCCAACACTAATTGACCAACTTTTACCCAAACCTAATTCTACCCCCCAATTACATAAACTTCCTGCAATTAAAAAAGGCACAATACTAAAAATAGAAGCATAGAAAGCATTTTGAGACTCTCTAGCTTTGCGGGTTCTTTCAAATTCATCATCAGACGTATACAACGACCTTTCTGCAAAATTAAACCAACGGTTAAGCTGTAGCGTCACCCACTCACTCAGAGGGGAAAAACCCCAATATAAGGCCAAAGACCATAAAGATGCACCTGCGATCGCTGTGGCATCTATGGCCAATCTAAAGGGAAAAATTTCTTCTAGTATCATTTTTTAAAATTTGAAATTATTTTTTTCCAGAAAATTTTAAATCAACTAATTATAGCAAATATCAGAAAAGCAGAGATTTTCTAGTTAATTATACTGAATAAAAAAAAGGTTGCTCAAATCAGGAAATTGTAAAATAATGAACAAAAATATTCCCTATCGAAAATCTCAAATTAGAATAAGTTATTATAAGTATATTATTAGCTAAATATATTCAATAAATGTAATGACAATTGATAATTTTGACTGGGAATATAATCGCAAGCTTATTGGGGGAATTCCATCTCAAAGTGGGCCTAATTTTTTTAGAGGTTGTGTTCAATACCTAGCTCAAGTTTTGCAAGTAAAATATGCACTAATTTCCGAAATTTTAGACACAGATCCGCGACAAGCTAGAGTATTAGCTTGTTGGTCTGGAGATGATTTTATTCCTGACTTTGAATACGATCTACGTGGAACCCCCTGTAATAATGTTTATAAAACAGGTTTAAAAATTTATCCCCATTCAGTTCAAAAAGTTTTTCCAGAAGACAAAAATTTATTAACTTGGCAAGCTGAAAGTTATTTAGGAATTGCCATTGTAAATAGTCATGGAAAAAATATCGGTCATATTGCAGCCTTAGACACTAAACCTTTAAAAAACACTTATCAAGAACAAGAATCTATCTTAAAAATATTTGCTACCCGCTCTGCAGCTGAAATTGAGCATATGTTAGCGCAAAAAGCTCTAAAACAGCAAAATATTTACTTAAAAGAAACTATTAAAAAGTTACAAAAGACCCAATCTCAACTCATTCATGCTGAAAAAATGTCTAGTTTAGGACAAATGGTTGCCGGAGTTGCTCATGAGATTAATAATCCTGTAAACTTTATTTTAGGGAACCTGAATTATTTTAATAACTATACAAAAGATTTATTAGATTTAATACATCTTTTTCAAGAACATTTACCAGATTTACCAAAAGATATTCAAAGCAAAATTCAAGAAATTGAATTGGATTATCTCGAGAAAGATTTACCTGATTTATTAAATTCAATGATAGGAGGAACAAATCGGATTAGTGAAATTGTTAAATTATTACGAACTTTTTCCCATCTAGATGAAGCAGAAAGAAAATATGTAGATATTCATACAGGTATTAACAGTACTTTATTTATTCTTCAAGCTAACTTAAAAAATAAACCATTTCACATTAAAGTAATTCAAGACTATGATCAACTACCTTTAGTTTATTGTTATCCTAGCGGATTAAATCAAGTTTTAATGAATATTATTAGTAATGCAATTTATGCACTAGAAACAAAATTTTATCAAAACGAATTTGTAGAAGAAAAGCCCACAATTTGTATCAAAACAAAAAAATTAGAAAACAATTGGATTGGGATTTATATTTCTGATAATGGCATGGGTATCAAAGAGGGAATTTGCTCTAAAATCTTCGATCCCTTTTTTACTACTAAACCAGTTGGCAAAGGAACAGGTTTAGGGCTATCAATCAGTTATCAAATTATTGTTGAACAGCACAAAGGAAAAATTGAATGTATTTCCTCTGATAAAAAAGGAACTGAATTAGGGATTGAAATACCAATTTAATTTTTTTCCTTATCTAATATCAGGAATTATAATATCAGGTACAATTAATTTCCATTGTGTCAATTTTATTGACTTAGTGGGACTTACACAACTTAACTCGCCAAATTAGACTTTATGCCTTGTAAATCAATAATTTTACATTGAAGCGATCGCTCTTCTATGAAAGAAACGACCCCTACTGCAATGCCCCCTTGCTTTGAAAGGTGGTGTAAACAGTTTGATAATTGTTGGAAAAAGCCACCCCAAAAAACAGGATTCCGCCACTATCTGGATATTAATTGGTGACCCCCTGCTTCTACTAATTCTCTAATAACGTTTTTTCGTGTTTAATTGGTGAATTATCCGTGCAGCAGTACACAAGGAAATTCATTTTTTTTAAAGCATAAAATATAGCTGGTTGATTAACTCCAAATTTTTGAGCTCTGTCTGACAACCCTCGACTCTGGATTTTGTTTTACATCTTTTTCTAATTCTTTCCAATCTAATTTTCTTTGACGACTTTTTACCTTAGTTGCTGACAATTTTACATATTACCATTGTATCTAAATGTAGTACAAAGTTCTACTGCTATTACCAACAGAACTTAGGCAAAATATGAGAATACACACCATCTGTAGGGGTTAAAGGTGGTTAATTTATACTATATATAGTAGCTCTGCGTAATTCCTGACCAATACTTTATACGTGCTACATTGACAAAAATTTGTATTATGCAAACATACCAATGCACATTTCTATATCAAAGTTTTGAACCTATAAAATCTAAATGCATGACTTCCCAGCTTAGGAGTGTAGAGGGGATTGACTTCTCCTTGAGGGCACCTAAGGCAAGGCAGTTTCAAAAGGTAATAAGCTAAGGACTTTCAGTTTCTAGCGCCAGGCCGGAGCATGCAAAATAGGAAAATACAATATGTGCTTTTCAAAACTCCTGTTGATAGCATCAATTAATTTTTTTAACTCTTCAAGTGGTGCGAACATATACGTTGGCATGCGATCGCGAAGCGGACTGGAAGTCTATCGCTTATTATTATTGTTTCCCAGATAATATTTTTAACAACTTGAGGGTAAAAACTCTAAAATCAAGCTCCTTTATTCTGTGAGATTAACCAGTTTTTGCCATTGATTAATTATCAACAAATGTACGACTTGAAACCATTAAAATATCCATCTTAATGTCGGAGTATTTGTTAGCTTTCCTAACTGGTTTTTCACTGAACTATTGGTTCTTTTGAAAGTTTTTCTCAGTTCTCTTTTGCCTAGACTATACACTAATTCCTAATAATTTTTCTATAGCTTTATCTTCAAAAAATTGACTAAATAAATATAATGGACCTGAGACCATCCCTAAACCATTCAAAATTAAAGCTTTTATTACTTGTCCAGCAGTAATTTTTTCTCCATTATCTACTCCTAATTTTTGGTTAATGACTTCCACTATTCCTATCTCATCAATTAACCCTGCAACTATTCCTTTGTTGGGTCGATATTTTTAACTGTTATTGATTCTATTAAAGAAATTTTTTGAGTCCCAATAAGAATGGAATCATCAGCTTTATGAGCTTACTTGAAGTGACTAAAACCATAAATAATTATACTTAATTAAATAGATATTTTCTTGTAACCTTTTGTCTTATAATCTGAAGTGCGGAATGTGGGATATAGGACTGTAAATCTGCCCAATGCCATAAACCCCCTAACCCACCAACTTGATCAACCCTTTTGAAGTCCATTCTTTCTTACAGTTGATATAGTATCACCCATCAAAAATCATGCTATACTCACTTATAATTTATAAAATCTTAAGCATTTAGATACTTCCCCCTATCGTTTTGCTTAAGTAATACTATGCAAATAGCTTTTGAACATATTCAAGCAATTACTAAAATTAGCCTGGTTAACTAGTGACCAATTTTGTTCATAATTTTAACAATTCTCCTTGGAGATTAATTCCTCCTTCCCAGATAATGATTCAATAACTTATAGGCTTTATAGCTAATAGCTAATAGCTGAACCCCGACATCAAATCATACATTGCCATTAATGATTTAAAACTAGAAAAATATGTCAAATCCTGGAAAAAATTTCTTATATACATTACCTATAGCCTTAAAACAGGGTTTACGTCACCCAAAAAGAAAATTATTACTACTAGGATTAATCCCACTTAGTATAACAACTTTAGGAATAAAACAAGAATTAGTCGAAGCACAAGAAGCCAAAATTACCAATCAACAAACAGCCTATATTAACAACTGGCAAAACGCGTCTTTTCCTGTAGAAAACTTTCAAGGATACACATCACCCTTTGGCCCTCGTGGTCGAGGATTTCATTATGGATTAGACTTAGCAGCTCCTAAAGGAAGCTATATCCGAAATTGGTGGACTGGCAAAGTTGTGGAAGTTTGGGAAGATGGTCGGTGTGGTACTGGTATTGTAATTCAGTCAGGTTCTTGGGAACACGTTTACTGTCACGTTCAAGGAAGAGTGGAAACTCGTAGTGGACGTCGTTATTTAATAGACCGTGGTGGCGGTATTATGTTACCTCAAGGTCAAGTGTTCCCCGCTGGGAGTCGAATAGCTAGAGTTGGAATGACTGGTAGAACCAGTGGCCCCCATCTTCATTGGGGTTTGAAATATGGGGGACGCTGGGTAGACCCTGCTTTAATTTTGCGAGAAATGTACACTCAACAAACTAGACAGTTATCACGCTCAGAAAATAGATATATGGTTACGTACAACTCAGAAGTAGTCTCTAACTGAGTTTTCGGTGTGAAAATACTTACCTACTCGATGCTATGGGAACCTAAACAAAATCTAGTAATATCTGTGTCTTTTGCTTTGAGTGCTACAACTTAAACCCTCAAGAAAAACGAGAATAAAATTTGTCAAAAAATTGGGTCTAAAACCCCGTTCTGAAGGGAGGCGTTTCTTAAACTCATGTTTACTTTGACTGACAAAATAGTATTGTAAAATATTAACCCATATTCCGTAATTCTTAACATTAAATTGATAAGTCTTATTAATCTATCCCCCTGAAAGCTTTATAACTATGGACATCGATTTTCACTGTTATAAATAATTATAACTAATCCTATCATAAAAAAAATAGTTATTGATAAACTTTATTGATATTGAATTCTAAAATGAAGTCTTTTCCTATAAGTCTCTTTAAGAATCTAAATATACATAAAGATATATGAAGATATGCGGAATGTCTATATTAAACCAACATCGTAGCAATTATTCATGTAGGAATTTGCTAGTTTGCGATATTTTTGGTTAAAGCTAAAACTAAACTTTATCAAGCAATTGATCAAGCAATCCTTATAGATAAGTTTCTTAGAAATAAATGCTCGAGATATTGGCTTGACTCTAAAAAAGAGAACTTGATAAACAGTTTTGTCAATATTAGGATAATTTTTTAAGTAACGAACCTTGGATGAAGTAAAAATCCTCGCCCTTTAGGGCGGGGAATGTCAAAATTAAAGATTATATTTGAAGTTGAGACAAGAAAACTAACTCAAACCTCAACTTTTCTTTTCCAAATTAATAGCACACTTTTGTTTTTCCGGTAACTCCGCATATTCTGAAACTATCCTGCGGAACTCATCACCTTCAATAGTCTCCTTTTCTATCAATAAATCTACCAATCTATCCATCAAAACACGATTGTCTCTAATAATTTCCCGAGCTTTTTCATAACAGTGAAAAGCCATAGCTCGTACTTGATGGTCAATCTTAGTAGCAATTTCCTCAGAATATTCCGACTGTTGCGACTGCCAACCTCTGCCCAAAAAAACCTCCCCACTTGGATTTTCCAAAGCCAAAGGCCCTAACTCAGACATTCCATAGCGAGTTACCATCTCACGAGCCAAATTGGCCACATTCCTAATATCGTTAGCAGCTCCCACTGTAATTTCTGGCGAACCAAAAATCTCCTCCTCCGCAGCACGTCCACCCAGAGAAATCGTAATCCGGTCTATTAACCAACCACGAGTATACATTCCACTATCAATCATCCCCTCGTCCATAATTGGTTGAGCAAAACCACCTACCCCACCAGAACGAGGAATAATAGTCACCTTATTGAGAAGGTCAGAATTTTTTAGCAGAGTCATCAACAAAGCGTGACCCAACTCATGATAAGCAATTAACCGTTTTTTCTTACTATCCAATAATGGGGTGAGGCTCAAACCGATGGTCACTCGATCAATAGCATCATCAATTTCATTAGGTGTAATTCCTTCTTTACGTCGTCTAGCAGTTAGAATAGCTGCTTCATTCAACATATTAGCTAAATCCGCTCCCGAAAAACCAGGTGTTCTTCGAGCGATCTTCTCTAAAGATACTTCTGAAGTTAATTTCTTATTCCGAGCATGAACTTCCAAAATTCCTAAACGCCCTTTATAAGCTGGCAAATCTACAGTTACCTGTCTATCAAATCTACCTGGACGTAATAAGGCAGCATCTAAAACATCCGGACGGTTAGTCGCCGCGATAATAATAATACCAGTATTGCCCTCAAACCCATCCATTTCCGTCAGTAGTTGGTTAAGAGTTTGTTCCCGTTCATCATTACCCCCACCAATACCAGCACCTCTTTGTCTACCTACTGCATCTATTTCATCTATAAATATAATGCAAGGACCATTTTCCTTGGCTTTTTTAAACAAGTCTCGTACACGAGAAGCTCCCACACCCACAAACATTTCCACAAATTCTGAACCAGAAATACTGAAAAAAGGAACCCCTGCTTCCCCAGCGATCGCCTTTGCCAATAGAGTCTTACCTGTTCCTGGCGGCCCTACCAAAAGAACACCTTTAGGAATTCTAGCCCCAATAGCTGTAAACTTCTCTGGTTTTTTCAAGAAACTCACAACTTCCTGAAGTTCCTCTTTTGCCTCTTCAATACCTGCCACATCATCAAACAACACCCCTGTCTTAGCTTCCATCTGAAAACGTGCCCTAGACTTACCAAAGTTTAAGGCATTTCCCTGGGACTGACCAGAGCGACGCAAAATTGTTAGTAGTACAAAAATAACTACAAAAATGATGAGGATATTAAATATGATACCCATAGCAAAACTATTGTCGGGAGAGCGCTTTAACTCAAAGTCAATTTTTTGAGCACGAATTTGAGAAAGTAGTTCCGGGTTATGCTCAAACATACGAACTGTATACATTGGCTCCTTGCTCTTTTGCCCTTTTAGGCTAACTTTAGCAATTCCTTGAGATGGATAAGCATCTATTTTTGTTACTTCTCCAACTTGAATTTTTTCTAATAACTGACTATAGCTAAGATTTTTTTGCTTACTATTAGCAAACGCTGGAGTTCCTGATAATACTCCTTGAGCAATGACCCCAGTCACCAAAATTTTCCACACCACTTTTATACTTAATTTTTGACCAAAAACTTGACCAAGAATAGTTGTGGTATTTTGAGTATTTAATATCGTTCTAGATAATGATGAGTTATGGTTATTAATTCTCTTGAGTGCATCATCTTTAATTTCTTGCCAAAAATTTTTCATGATTTTTAATTGTGGCCTTTTATCCTGATTAAGGGTATATAATATATAAATAGCGCGTTTCAGAATTGACGTTTGCTGGTTTGCTTTGTTATTTTAACTTGAGAGGAGGTTTATGGCAGTGATAAGTCCCGCACTGTAATTTTTGATTCAGCCTAGAGATATATGGAATTGACTCCTCCAGTATTTTTGAATCTCTTCCCTGGGATATTCGTATTTGTTCACTACCTTAAGTTTTGGGATGTGCCAGTTCGCTTTAGATTTATAGTCATTTCAAATGAAATTTAGTTATGGCAAGAAATACTTGTCTCAATCTAAATTGAAACAACTATATCCCTTAATTCAACAATGCCTAAGTTAATAATGCGCGGGAAAATGGAAGATGAGAGGATAGAAGGATAGGGAATTTTATCAAGATTGGCCTACTTTTCCGTGTTGGAGTGTCCTTAAACTCTGATATCATATCTGGTTCAATTAGCTCAAATGAGCACGATTCATTTGTGGCCGAAAAAATATATTTTAGTTGTGAGTGCAATGGTAAAAATTGTGGGAATTGGTGGTAGTCTTAGGCCAAGTTCCTTAAGCCTGCAAGCTTTAGAAATAGTAGCCGAAAGATTAGAAGCCATAGGTGCTGAGGTAGAAATATTGGATTTGCGGACTCTTAAACTCCCCTTTTGTAATGGTGGGAATGAGTATCCAGAATATCCAGATGTGGAAAGAATGCAGCAAACAGTTAAGGAGGCTGATGCTCTGATTCTAGCCACTCCAGAATATCATGGCAGTGTCAGTGGTGTGATGAAAAATGCCCTTGACTTAATGAGTTTTGAACATTTAGATGGAAAGGTAGCAGGTTTTATTAGTGTTTTAGGAGGTCAATCAAATTCTAATGCAGTCAATCATTTACGGTTAATTTTGCGATGGGTTCATGCTTGGGTAATTCCTGAACAAATAGCTATTGGTAAGGCATGGAATGCTTTTTCTAATGATGGTAAAATATTGGATGAAAAATTATCAGAACGTTTTGATAAATTCGCTCAGAGTTTAGTAGAAAATACTCGAAAAATTAGAGGTTGTAATTAAGTTTAGTAATTGCCTAATCTGGAACAGCTAAAAACCATTTTAATGAGTTTGATCAGGTTTTAACTATATTGGCTAGAGTCCCTTTAATATTAACTTTTACCTATCTCAATTTCTAAGTAGCAGCAATTAAGCTTAAATAGCTAGAAAAGTTATTAAAACAAGTAGAAAAAACTCTCGAATAATAAGGAATAAATAGCCACAGCCAAAAAACTAAATTGGGATTACTTCGTTTGGTGGTAGGCTATGTTTGTATCTTTTTCATAATCAATTATTTTCCGATTAACTTGTTTAAGGTATTTGACAACATTTCAATTATTAGGAATTGAATTCTGATAGAGGAGAACAAATGCTAACCATACCTTTAAATTATGTCCAATGAATCAATCTTGCCATCAAAGTTGGACACCACTCCATGCACAACTACATCAAACATTACGTCAAAGAAAATTATTACCAAAGAATCAAAGAATATTAATCGCAGTATCCGGGGGTCAGGACTCTCTATGTTTAACTAAATTGTTATTAGATTTACAATCAAAATGGGGTTGGTATTTAGCAGTTGCTCACTGTGACCATAAATGGCGATCTGACTCAGAAGCTAATGCTAATTATGTCAAAAAATTAGCCACAAATTGGCAAGTTCTATCTTATATAAAAACAGCAGATAAGGTTTATAAAAGTGAAGCAGAAGCTAGGAAATGGCGTTATCAAACCTTAAGTAAAATTGCTTTAGAATCTAATTTTCAATACATCGTAACTGGCCATACAGCTAGCGATCGCGCAGAAACTCTCCTATATAACCTCATTCGTGGTAGTGGGACTGAAGGCCTACAAGCCCTGACTTGGCAACGTCCCCTAATAGACAATTTATGGCCCCTACTGGTACGCCCCCTATTAGAAATTACTCGCAGCCAAACAGGTGATTTTTGTCAAGAGCAAAAACTCAAAATTTGGGAGGATTCTACAAACCAGGATTTACACTATGCTCGAAATCGTATTCGTCTGGAATTATTTCCTATTTTATCCCAGTTTAATCCTCAAGCTGAACTAGCATTAGCAAAAACAGCAGAAATACTTAGTGCTGAAGTCGAGTATTTTGAAAATGAAACAGAAAAGTTATTAGAGAGAGTAACAAAAATAGATATAAATAATCTCAATATTTCTCAATTTGAGTCCCAACCAATAAGATATATTATCAATCGTTTAGTATTGCTTGAAGTCCCTCTAGCATTACAACGTAGAGTGATGAGACATATCTTACACAAAGTCTTACCTGCAAATCCTAACTTCAGTCATATTGAAAAGCTAACTGCTTTAATCAATGCCCCTAACCGTTCTCAAACAGACCCTTTTCCTGGAGGAGCGATCGCTAAAGTTCAACACCCCTGGATTATTTTAGTGTAAAGAAACTGCTACTCCTGAGTTAATCTGATGAGGGTTGCACAAGAATACTTTGTATCACTTGTCGTAACTGAATCACCTGTTCACCTATACCCTGTACTTGAATTACTCCACTTATTAACTCTTGAAGTTGCTGTCTCAATTGTTCTAAATGACCTTCTAAAGGTAGCATTACTTCTTGATAAACAACCCCATCTCCCACCTGGGTATTTACCTCCTGCTTTTCCCTTAAACTCAACTCTAACTTGTTAATTTCATTTTTTTTAACTGCTTGTTGTTGAGCTTGGCCACCAATCATTTCTTCTTTTTGTCTAATTTCAGTTTGTATCTGTTGGATTTCAACTTCTAACTTTTGTAACTCCTCTCTCAATTCCTGTCTGTGAGTCTTAACTTGCAATAGCATAGGGGCCAAGTAGATCTGATTCGACTCTTCTCGATGGGAAGAATTATCCAACCTACTCCAAAGAACTGCTTGATGCTGACTTAATATTTCTTCTCTTTCCTTCAGATTTCTTTGAGAACCTACTAAAGACTCATTCAAAATTCTATAGCGATCTTTCTCATCTGAAAGTTCTGAGTCCCAGTTAATTCTGTCATATTCACTAGCATTGTCAATTCTTCTTTGCAAAGCATCCATTTCTTGCAGTTGTAATGCCAACTCTTCCTCCTGGTCTTTAACAAAACTCATATCTCTGTGTAAATCTTGTCGCAAATTTTGTACCAATTCCTCTAGTTCATGAAGAGGCATTTTTTCCAAAGCTTCAACATTTACTTTCTGAGTAGTACCATTCCCCTCCAATGCCATTAGATGGCTCAGTTGCTCATAAAGTTGTGTCTGCATCCCAATTTGGCCATTTAATACTTGACTATACTCTTGCTTACTTGCCAATAAAGCTTCTTGAACTCTTAACTCCGCGGTCTTCAAGACCAAAGATTCTTGAGCTTGTTGCCATTCTAGCCATTTGCTTTGGACATTACTGGCCAAACTATTACTCTCTTCTTGTTGTGCATTAGAGTTTGTATTTCCTGTATTCTCCCACTCTTTTCTTCGTTGCTCTAGGCTTTCCTTTTCATTATTAACTATCTCCAAGGATTGAGTTAACTTTTCTCCCAAAAAATCTGCTGGAGTTACTGCTTCTGTTAACCAACTCAATAAATCTTGAATATACTGATATTGATCCTGATTTAAAACTGCGCTTTTCCCTAATTCTCCTTGGTGTTGCTTAAGTTCCTGTTTTTGCCTTTGTAATTCTAAACCTGCAGTTTCTAATTCTTCTCGATTCCGCTCTATCTGTTTCTGGAGTTGCTGAAATTCTTGTTGAGCTTGACTAATTTCTTGACGTTCGTGCTCCAACTTATTAATGTCAGTCTGTAGGTTTTCAACTTGTTCCTCCTTAGCCTGTAATTCGACTTCCCGACGATTTAGCTCTTGGGCTTGAAAAGTCAGAGAAGCTTTCCACTGCTCAATTTCCTCCCATTGTATCTTAGACTTCTCTTGGAAGCGAGAGAAATTTTGCAGAATTTTTACTAACTGACGCCCAGCATCTTGAATTTGCAGCACCTGCTTATTGTTATCCAAATCTACCAGAACCAATGCACCAGGAGAAAATTCCTTAGCTTCATCAGCCGGAATAACTTCTTCACCAGGTACAGCTAACCAATTATTTTCACTACGCTGACAGGCCAGCAGTTTCAAATCAGTTTTACCGCCACCAAGACCAAAACCAGTTGGTCTTCTTTGTACTTCTGCTAAATACAGCACAATGTTATCCTCTTGAGGTTTCTATGCTAAAAGCTTGATTTACATAATTTATTATGTTACCACCGAAAGCCATAAAAATTGCTGTACTACAATGAATATTAAGAACTAGATGATTATTGAAATTTACTTTTGGAAGAAAATTTATAATCAGGGAGAATTTATTAAATTATGGTTAATATACCCACCATTACCAAAATACAGTTGCTTTAAATAAAGATGAAACATTTTTGTAATAATAATTACGAATAATTTCATCAAGATATATGTTGATATCTGAATACATTATAGCTATTTTTAATCCACTAAAATCATGTTCTATGTCATTTAAATAAGGAGAGTATTTTGGCGAAAATAATAATTGATTGCCCCCTGCTTCTACTAATTCTCTAATAACGTTTTTTCTCTGACTTGGTGAATTATCCATGCAGCAGTACACTGGGATTTTTTAATGATGGTAATAAATGTTGATTTAACCATTTTTCAAATCCCACGGCATTTAGGGTTCCTTTAAATATAATTGGTCCCATTAAATTTTTTTCCTTTTTTCTTCTCCAGGCTACTAAATTTTCTCTTTTTCCTCGTTTTCCTTCTTGCTCACCATAAACTTTTTTCCCTTTCTTTTACCAGGCATAAATACAGTCTTGATTATCTTCAAATCCTGATTCATCAATAAATAAAAGGCTTTTATAGTAGTCATTTTAAATAATAATAAAACACTATCTGGCACAATAATTACGAATAATTTCCAAATCGAGATGTATTGATAGGTGAATACATTCTAGCTCTTTTTAATGCACTAAAATCATGTTCTATGTCATTTAAATCAGGAGAGTATTTTGGCAAAAATAGTAATTGGTGACCCCCTGCTTCTACTAATTCTCTAATAACGTTTTTTCGTGTTTAATTGGTGAATTATCCATGCAGCAGTACACTGGGAATTTTTAATGATGGTAATAAATGTTGATCATACCATTGTTCAAATCCCACGGCATTTAGACTTCCTTTGAATATAATTGGCCCTATTAAATCTTTTTCCTTTTTTCTTCTCCCGGCTACTAAATTTTCTCTTTTACCTCGTTTTCCCTCTTGCTCACCATAAACTTTTTTCCCTTTTTTTGACCAGGCATAAATACAGTCTTGATTATCTTCAAATCCTGATTCATCTATAAATACAAGGCTTTTACTTCCAAATTTTTTGATCAAATTTCGAGAGAAAGCTGATAATATTTTATCCTTTCTTCTCTATTTCTTTCTCTATAACGAAGTTGTTTCTTTTTTCAAGGAAAATTTATTTTTTTTAAAGCATAAAATATAGCTGGTTGATTAACTCCAAATTTTTTAGCTCTGTCTGACAACCCTCGACTCTGGATTTTGTTTTAGATCTTTTTATAATTCTTTCCAATCTAATTTTATTTGACGACTTTTTACCTTAGTTGCTGACAACTTCGGGCGAGATAACCATCTATATATCGAAGCTCTTCCTATCCCAAATGTATGAGCTACTTTAGTAATTGTACCGCCATTTTCTACAAAATTTATTACTTTTTGTCTGAAGTCTAAACTGTAGGGCATAGTTCAAAATAGTTTCTAGTTGAATGAATTTTGCTATACTCTTTTTTTGTGTCAATTTTAATTAAAACGACTATACTTCCAAATTTTTTGATAAAATTTCGAGGTTTGCTGATAATATTTTATTGTTTCTTCTCTATTTCTTTCTCTATAACAAAGTTTTTTTTCTAGTAATTTTCAT
>JAKQYE010000087.1:0-19397 GCA_023356605.1 Trichodesmium sp. MAG_R02
AACTACATCGCCATAATCAAAACCTTGTAGGGACCTTGCATGCAACCTCCCGCTCTGTAGTCTACCGACATGAAAACTGCTGAATGATTTAAATTAAGCGATCGCGAACTCTTAAATATTCCAGCTTAGGAGTTAGGCTAAATATTCCCTGGGTTAGATAGAGCTAGCCAAACCCAAAACACCATTTTTTGGTGAGAACAAGAAAAATTTGTCAAAGTTAGTAACAGAAAAGTCAGAGCAAATATTCGGTCTCTCTTATTTTCCAGCATATTTTATCTTAGGTTTCCTGAGGTCAACCCAACCTACAACCTAATCATAAATAATGATTTCAATAAAGCGATCGCGAACCCTTAAATATTCCAACTTACAGCGCTTTTCAAATTTATAAACTACATCGCCATAATCAAAACCTTGTAGGGACCTTGCATGCAACGTCCCTACTGTGGTCTACCGACATGAAAACTGCTGAATGATTTAAATAAGGAAACTCGTTAAAAAAGCTTTGATAATAATTTTTTTTTGATGGCTGAAACGGTTATATTTTAAAGTCTACAAGTTTATGCGCGAAAGATTTGCAGCACAGCAAAGGCAAACTCCCCCCGAGGTGTCGCTAGCAGCCAGCATAGGTGTCTAATGTAATGCTTTTCAATACTAAAAGTCAAATCTTTGTAACTCAACCAACTACCCCTTGACGCCATCGGACTTGATTTCTGAACAATTTTCATATTTTTTGTTATACTTTTGTACCACCCAAACTCTGATAAATTTGCTTCTGAACTGAAAAGCCAAACTTACCATTACTATATTTTTTACCCAGAGTTAACTACATTGCTATAACCAAAACCTTGTAGGGACGTTGCACAAGAAAAATGCGTTTCATGTGGCGTAGGGAAACGTCCCGCTCTGTGGTCTACCGACATGAAAACTGCCGTAAAACCTAAAACCTAACAGTTAACTGGACTTAGGTCAAAAATAGGTTAAAAACTAAGCCAAAAGCTTATACAGCAATGCTTTTACATTGAATCAACCGTTTTCTTGATATACCTAGGTTTTAGCTATTTTTAGTTTTTTAGGTATAGTCGTTTCACTTTAAATTGAGACAAGTGTTTCTTGCTATGAAAGTATTTTAGGCGAAAAATGTCTCATTCTTATTTAAAAAACTATATGCCCCTTGCTAATACTGGCTTTGGAACCATTTTCAGCGTGAAAAATCTAAAAGTCCAGTGAACACCTAAAACCTAAAACCTAAAACCTAACGCCTAAAACCTAACACCTAACACCTAACACCTAAAACCTAACACCTAACACCTAACACCTAACACCTAACGACAAGGTAAAGCACTACTACGAAATAAGAATAAGAAACTGGGAACTAAAATCAAGCTATACTACCCCGCTTGCGAGCCTCCTTATAGGAAGTTCCCACATTTTTCAAACCAGCCTTAATCATTTCCTGTTCCAACAAAGCAAAAAAACTAGCGCGATCGCCGCCCCTAACCACAGCCTGATTATGAGCTTCCGCCAAAACCACCGGATAACCATAACCCTTTTGTACTTGAGCCAACATCATTCCTAAAGCTAACTCCAATATTTCTTCATCCTCAGCCACCCATTCAGGCATATCAATTCTAGCAACTTCCCTACCAACATTAACATAACAAAAATAGACAGTATTATCCCCATATAAATCCAAAATTCTAGCAGAAGATTGCCACAAAGGACTTCTTTGCCCAGGGCCTAATATTGAACTCCAAAATATCACATCCCGCAACGGTTCAAATGACTGACAAGGAGCTTTTTCAGTAAAACTAAACCCTCCTAAGCCTACATTTGGACAATTACTTATACAATTAGGTTCATCAAAAATACAAGCCTTTAAACGTAAAAAAGACAAACTTTCATTACTACGAGAAGCACTCAAATAACCCATCAAAGGAATACCCGCCAACTTTAACTTATTCCAAGCATCTAAAATCGGATATAAAACTCTATCCCGTGCTTCAGAAGGCAAAGATTCCAAGAACCAATAAATAAGAGAACCATCAACCATTGCCAACATTGGGTAATCTAAATTCTGAGAATTATTTCTTGCCCATTCACAACCCAAATCTGACAAAACCAAAGCCTCAGAAATAGTCCGTCGATAACCCATCCATTCCTCTGTTTTAATACCCCATTGTCGAGAAAGATAAAGGTCATCTGCCTCATAAAAAATTTCTGGAATACTATCTAAAAGGGGATAACGACTTTCCCCATAATGTAACATAACTCGCCCAATATTTAATAAATAACAATAGGCAATTTCATGTTGACTTGGTGCTATTTGAGAACCATCCGTAGCTAAGACCGTATAATTTTTTGGAGGAAGATTAATGAGAGGATAAGTACCTAAAGGTTCTATAGGAATAGCAGGATTAAAAAGTATGCGATCGCACCAACTTTCCTCCAACTCTAATAACTCTTGTTGTTCATTCTTAGCCGCCTCCAATAATTCTTGAGCTATACTTAATCTATTTTGAGCAGCCATCGCCTCCTTAGTCAGATGTTGACTCATCCCTTGCATTTGTTGTGCTAGTTTTGTGAGGTCTAGCATAGTTTTAGTTTCCTAATAAAAAAAACAATAATATCCATCAGCCATAGCATAAATATTTACAGATTATTTTTGGTATATCTGCCCCCATTTGTGAAACACCATTTTAAAACTTTAATTCCCTCTTATTCATTCCCCTCTCCTCAAACTTTCCAGACAGAAAAATCCTGAGAAAACTGAGCAGAAGATAATAAATGAATAGGGGGATTTTCAACCACAGAATTTCGTTCCTTCTGAGTATTATAACCCCAGTCTGCCAAAAACAATTCTACCTCTTGTAAATCTGGTTGTTTTCCTATAGAAAGTAAAGTTTTCAATCTATCTTCAACAAACCAAATAGTTGTTCCCACACCTAATTTTGCCAGTAAAATTCTCAAAGTTTCATACTTCGGACATTTAGATTCTTTACCAATAATATCTGCTTGCGGCAAATTAATACCTTCTTTTTGCAACAGAGAACGAACAAACCTTCCCTCCTTAGTTGTGATAATAACAGGTTTAACCTCAGATACCATCAACCCCTTTAACCTTTCCACAACTCCTGGATAAAATTGATGTAAAGACAACCACCCTTCCAAATCTTTTGCGATCCATTCATCCCTAGTACTATCCAAACAAGCACCTATTTCTCCTCGATCTAGACCTTCTTCAAAAACAATCTTTTGAGCGATCGCCTGCCATTCCTCAAAAATAGCTTCCTCCCCAATACCCAATATCAAAGCTCGAATCAAAACAGGCATTTCCCAACCAATCTCAATAACAGGGCGCAGCCGATAAAATTTTTCCACCAAATCATTTGATTGTACTTCATCGGATAGTTGCCAAATTTGAGAATAAGTACGCCAAGCCGTTTGAAAATATTCAATCAACCCATTGCATAGAACGCCATCAAAGTCAAGAGCTATAAGAGTAGGAGTTTTTATTGTCATAGTCATTTCAATTATAATTCATCATAGGAATCACCCAAATTCACCTGAAAATACCAGATGTAGGGGCTTGCTGGCCATTCAACCTCACAGTCAAGACATACCCGTAAGTAAGTCATGTATCAGTTCAGAAAACCATTTCCATAATTCGCCTAATTTTTTTAAATTTATCAGGACTTACCCAAAGAAACCCGGTTAAGACAGTAAATTATTGTTTTTAACACATAAATATCTATGAGAAACCGGGTTTATGAGTTTGCCTGCATAAGTCCTGTTTATATCAATTCCTAAAAATCATACTATCAGGACTTACGCAAAGAAACCCAGTTTCTACAGTAAATCATTGTTTTTAACACATAAATATCTAGGAGAAACCAGGTTTCTGAGTTTCATTTTTAACAAACATATATCACACTTAAGTATTAGATATTGTATTTTTTTAACAAAATGATGTTTTTTGCTTTAAGTATAGTTAGAATAAAAGCTATAGGTTTTTTAAACTAAGAATCATCCTAACCATAAGGCCAAGAAGCCAAAAATATTGGTTCTGATTATTTATAGGATAAAAAAAAATTAATTATAAAAATGTAAAATTAGGAGTAAAAATGAAACCATGACAGAAACTAATGAAACAACTGATACTAGCAGTGAACCTAAGACTCAAAGTAGTCAGCCAACAAAATTGGATAAAGGCTCTCAACAACGTACTACCTTACAAGTAGAGACCAGGCCGTTAGAAACAGAACAGATACAACAGACCCAAGATCCAGGAAAATTAGCATTACCAGGAAATCGTCCTATTGGCCGGACTAATCTGAAATATAGTAAAACAATATCCAATCGTCCCATAGTTTCAACTGGTCTTCAAGTTGAACGTACAATATCTGCATCTGGAGTTCGTCCAGTAGTAGTTAGTGGATTAGAAGTTCATAGTACAATGACAGCATCGGGAGTTCGTCCAATAGGAACTAATCATCTGGAAGTTACTCAAACATTGATGAATCGTCCTATTGCTTCTAATCAGATTGATAGTGAAGGGTTGATGGGTTTTTTAGACTAGAATCTCCTGTATCACTATAAATTATCGTCGGTTGTCTATAAATTGGTGATAGTAGGGAGTCCCGCGCTGTATCGTAAGAGCAGCGTCGGGAGGGTGTCAATTAAGTTCAGGCTATAGATAAGCTTCACATTG
Source organism: Trichodesmium sp. MAG_R02 (assembly GCA_023356605.1). GTDB lineage: Bacteria > Cyanobacteriota > Cyanobacteriia > Cyanobacteriales > Microcoleaceae > Trichodesmium. The sequence continues at coordinate 4,709 of JAKQYE010000087.1, forward strand.
CAATTTCACAGAAACCGACCTCCCCGAAAACGCCAACGGGGGAAAAATATTCGCATTAGAGTTTGGGATACTATATATCTTCCTAACCATACTAAACTATAATGCAATGCAAAGTTTCCAGTTTCCAGGTCGGACACTTCAAGAAGAGGTAAATCTATAGTGTTAGCTATCAATAATAAAAATATAGCTTCCCAGATAGCAGCTAAAAGTTGATAAACTCCTGGCCAATCACGGTCCCAACGGAATTTTTGAAGGAAGTCGTATACTACATCCCAAAATAAGCCTAGAATAGCAATATAGGCTAATACCGAAAAGTATATTGGTTCACTAAAGGGAATAGTGATTAAAATACCTACTGTTGCTAATAAGAGTAATCTTGTTTGCCAACGACCAAATAAAGTAGGAGTCATTTCAATTATCACTTTATCAGTTATCTAAAATTACCAGAAAATTGGGTTTAAAGTCTCGCCCATAAGCGGGCGACTTTTTAGTTGATTTTTTTTCACTGCAAAAAAGTCCTTGTTACTTTTTAGCTCACAAAAAATATATTAGTCGCGGGTGGGCTTACACCAGACAAAAAACGGACGGGTCGCCAAGTGTAAGACTACTGCTGTAAGACTACTGCCAAAGTAGCGGCAGCCTGTAAAACGTCAACCCACATCGGAGCTAGGGCTCGGTAGGGATCCTCGTGCCTAATGACCGTGGAGGATGTCAACAAAAGACCAGCACTATAATTTTAATTTAGTTCTGAATTAAAGGTAGAGATATAATACTGATCAATGTCACTGTTATATACAAATATTAATAATTTAAATATTTGACATTATCCTTAAACTTATTTACAATCAAGCCTACATTCCGCACGACAAAATGTAGCACAGAAAGAGAGGGAAAGTTAAGTAAATATTTATACTTATAATATGGGGTACGAGACGATCGCTTTCTAGATAGAATGGTATCAGTTGCCGGAATTTACCAATGATCAATTCAAAAATTGCCAAAGTTCCTCTATCACCTAGTGCGATCGCACTAATTGCCAAGGGATTTATTCTACTACTACAGGACTACAGAGGGTCTTTGAGAAACCTAAAACCCCTCTCAACTGATTGTTGTCCTTTGTATTTAGACAACATGTCTAAATCTTGTTAATTCCATCTTATCCAGGACATTTGTTGCTAATATAAATCGACCGGCTCGTTTTTTTTATAATTCTAGTTTTAACTCTCTTAAACCTACTTTAATTTGGAATTTATCAGGAAAATTTTTATTAGATTTAGACTCTACGAATTGAACATTAATTTCTTTAAATTTGTGATTTTTTTTTAAAAAAAGCTTTCTAGTTGCTGTTTCTGCATCCGCTTGACAAGCAAAATTTTCAGATTTTAAAGAGCATAGTTTTTGGTCAACTTCGACCCGTTCTTTCTGGATTTTTTTCTCTAGGCTTTTCAAATCTGATTCTCGGCGCTGTTGACTTTCAACTACTAACAATCTCTGTTCAATTCCCCCGTAAGTTTTTGATATTTATTGATAGCTATATCCCTTCATCTGACTTCTATTCAAATTATCCCCATCTATTTCTTGGACTAGCTTATAAGCTGATTTTATGTGCACAGGAACTCGGCTTAACCATCTAATATTTGTATTTTATTGTAGATTTTATTGGGTATTATATTGCACTATCTGCCACCATTAAACTGTCAAATTTTAACTGATTTTTGAAATCTTTCATGGCTTGTACAAATCGTTTTTGGTCAGATTCGTTTCCTGAGCCAATTCTCATCCATAATGGTACATCTCCATCATTAGTACAAATTAAATCCATCATAATAAGACTAGGAAGGAGATTGATTAGTTGCCCATTTCCACCATTGCCCAATAGAACTAAACCCATTTAAATATTTGATTCCAGGGGCTTTAATTTTGCACAGATTATCCACCGAACGCAGTGCTGTATACTGTAACCCCAAGAAGCTATCAACAGCAGCATAAGGTCCACCAAAAGTGATAGCACCACAAGCATACATCCTACCTAGTTTATTACTCATACCTATTACTTCAAAATCATTAGAAACAGTTAAACGTTGGAGATCGTTAAGTTGAAGATTATACTTATTAACAAAGTCATAAATTAAAGGACTTTTTTCAACACTTGCTTCCAGACCAGTAGCATCAATAATAAAATCTGCCACCAAAGCCAGTTGAGGAAATTCTGTGGATATATGAGTAATAATACCATTTCCCTGATGTGGTTCGACCATGGTAACTTTTCCAAATTCAGCCCTATACCATTTATCCGACTTAGCCTGCTGAATAATTTTTCGCCAATCATACCGAGAGGCAGTAGTTGTCCCCCCCCACTCCTGGAGTAGGTCTTTACGTTTTTCAGGTTTTGCCCCTTCCAACTTTACCCTCAGTTCTCCTCCCCAACAAGCTTTAGGCCAATTAAAAGGTTGAAACTCAAAATTATTTTCTACTCGACGTTGAGCCACACCAAACTTTTTGCCTTTAGTTACTTCTGAACGCATCAAATGTATAATTCCGATATCTTTTTGACTTCGTTGTCGTACTTCATAAATACGTTGAATAATTCTGGATGCAACTATTCCACGACCTCGAATTAATACTACCCCCCCATTGTGCTCCAAATGCTCATAGACATGAGTGTGATTTTCATAAGCATTTACTACTGAGGTAAAATCTCCTGTTTGACTCCGATAAATTTGTAAATCTTCCAGAAATTTGAGTTTGGGATAACCAGTAGCTACATGAATAAAACAAACTATTAAGAAGCCATGGTCTCGACTTTTAGAACTAGAAAGAGAATATGCGATCGCATAGCGTCCATCATCAGTCTTACGAACAGTTCTAACTCTAGCAAAGCGGAATATCCGATCCCAACCTATTCGTTTAGCTTCCCTATCTATAGAAGCAAAAACATTACTAGCTTTTGGAGTATAAGTCTGAGCAAAAGTTGGCTCTGCAAATACTTGCCACAGAAACCTCAAACTGGACACGCAGCTACCACGAAAAAAATCTTGCCAAGCCTCCCTAAGGGCATAACTAGGCCAACCCCAAATATTATCGGGACAAGAATCTGAATTAGATCTCAATCTTTCATGGTTAGGAATTTGAGAATTCAGACAAAGTTCTTTGTAATGCCAGTAAGGTTTTTGAGTTTCATTGGGTGGTATATTGCCATCCCCATCTAGAGGTGTAATACCCAAAGCTACAATTTGATCACAGCTAACTCCAAAGATTCTCAGAAAATCAACCCAAATAAAACTACCTAAGCCACCCCCTATAGTTCCATAGTCAGCTTCATCTAAAATATATCCACTTGCTCCCAAGTCTGAAACCTTTACTTTCTCAGCATCAACAAACCAAGGAGGCGGAAAACTTAGTCTAATATTAATTTTGTATGGACCTATTCCCAATACATCTCCATCTTTAATGAAAGATTTTGTTTGACGTAAACCATTAATAAATATACCGTTCGTACTATTGTGATCAACTATTACTACATTACCTTCTTCTAAATTAATTGAGGCATGATATCCAGAAATTTCTACGTGGTTTAACTGAAGTCTAGAAACTAAATATTCCCCAATAGTGGATGGCATTTTACTCAACTCTCTTCCTATAGCTACTGGCAATTTGTATTGTGGTTGTATGAGGTCTCCAGTAGTTAAATCTCTCCATGTAAGTTGAATACTAAAATCTCCAGAATCCATAAATTTTCACCATTAATATTGTTGTTATTATTTATAGTTATTTATAAATGTTAAACCATGATATATTTAACATTTTTCATGAAAGATTTTCTTTGATCTAAACAATAATAATTATACCATTTTTGGGATTTTTGTCTACTATCACTAAATTACCTTTTTCTAGATTAATTAGGGCATGAAACCCAGAATTTTATAAGCTTTTGTGTATTTAAACTACAATTTTCTCAATATGTAATTTATTTTTTTTACCTGCTTAACATTTTATCTATAGTTTGTTCACGAATTATTTTATATTGCTATGTATACATTATTTTATTGATAGTGTTCATAGTATTCTTGCCTAATTTTGAATTGTAATTAATTATTATAAGGAAGAATAATGCTTCCGGCATCAGCTAAAGAAGTGCCACACCAACTACACCCAATATTTAACCTTTCTATTGATACAAGTTTCCGACAATTAGGGTTAGGACAAACCAAGTAATTAGCTCCAACCATGGATATTCTTGGTTGAGTTATTGATCCTTGTAATTGCGAAGTATCTGGAGGAGATAAAACCGTACCGTTATCAGAATTAGTAGGTTGCAAAATTGTAGGAGCAGTTAAAATATTATTCGTGTTATAGATAACTTTAATTTTTGTTTGACCAAGACATATCACACTATTATTATTTAAAACAACTTCTGCAGGTTTAACAACAAGCTCGTTATCTACTATTGGTGGATTATTTGATTTTAGGTTGCGCAAATAAAACTTGTCATACTGATTGTTATAAAAAATTTCTACATGAACCCTAGAAATACTAGGGTCATCAAAAATAATATCACAATTAGATGGTTCTCGACCTAACCTAACTGTTCCTGGATTTTTGCTAGGTTGTAGTTCCCTTATTGTTTTAGTCTTGGTTAGGTCTTTCTCTTGCCATGATATAATTATTTCATTCATTATATTTATTTAGTGATAACTTTGAGTATATTGGTTTTATTACAAAATCTTCATAAATCATACAAGTCCTTTCTTTAACCCTCGTAAGAGAGCTTTCTCGAAAGTTCATACATTTTTTTTCTGAAGATATCCATATTAATGCTAGCAAATATTGTAACTCAATTGTACTGTAATAATTTTAAAATTCAAACTTAGTAAATATATTTATCTAAATTAATTAAATCAATATGTTTCTTAAAAAAGGTCAGTATGAAATTATTCAGACCCTAACAGCTGGAAACTTTGGTCAGACATATATAGCTATAAATAAATATTCACAACCTCCCAATCAAGAAGTTGTTATTAAAAAGCTTAAACCTCAACAAAATGACCCTTATACCTTGCAAAATGCTCAACGTCTATTTAAAAAAGAAGTCGAGAGTCTAAAAAAATTAGGAGTTCACAAGCAAATACCTACTTATATAGATGATTTTGAAGAAAATAAGGAATTCTATCTGGTTCAGGAATATATTAAAGGTGAAGATTTAACAGAGGAGCTAAAACCAGAAAATAAATTAAGTGAATCAGAAGTTATTCACTTATTAATTAATATTTTAGAAGTTTTAGATTTTGTCCATAAAAATGGAGTAATTCATCGGGATATTAAACCATCTAATTTAATGCGACGTACTGAAGATAATCAGGTAGTTTTGATTGATTTTGGCGCAGTTAAAGAGGTAGGCACAGTATTAGTTAACCAACAAGGTCAAAAAACTATAACGGTTATCATTGGAACCCCAGGATATATGGCTGGGGAACAAGGTCAAGGTAATCCTCAATGCGCTAGCGACGTTTATGCTGTTGGAAAAATAGCCATTCAAGCTTTAAGTGGAGTATCTCCAAATTTACTACCCGCTAATTTATTACTTAAGAATCAAAATAACGATGGACTTTTATGGCGTCAAGGAGTTTCGGTTAGTCAGGAATTGGGAAATATTATAGATAAAATGGTGGAGCAAAATTTCTTTTTACGTTATCAGAATGCTGGGGAAGTATTACAGGCAATTAAAGCAATTTCACCTCCCGATATTGAAAAACCTGCAGGTTTTTGGATGAGACTTACTGCTGATTTGATTGATAAAACTATTATAATTATTGCCAGTATAATTATTGATTTTATCATTAATGGTGTGACTGTTGATGAAGCAGAATTTATGGTTAAAATTTTAGTATTTTACATAATTTTAGGATTTATTTACTGCCCAGTAATGGATAGTTCAAGAACACAAGGAACTTTTGGTAAAATGTTAATGGGAATCAAAGTAACTGATCTACAAAGAAGGAGAGTTTCTTTTGATAAGGCCACTAAAAGACATTCTAGCAAAATTTTTTCATACTTAACTTTAGGTATAGGTTTTATTCTGGCTAGTTTTAACAAAAGAAAACGAGCTTTACATGACATTATATCTGGTTGTTTAGTTATTAGGAGTAGTTAAAAATGTCTCAAAAAAATTATGCAAGTTTTAATCAAAGATTTGTTGCTAGTTTAATCGATGGGGTGATTTTTTTGTTAGTAGTTTACTTGATTTTGGGTAAGCCAGAAATAAATGAAAATACTTCTGATGAACTACAACAGATAAAATACTTTGTTTTTATAGTTTTAAACACTGTATTAAATTGGTTATATTTTGCTATATTGGAAAGTTCTCAAATACAGGGAACTTTAGGTAAAAAGATAGTTGGAATTTCTGTAACAGACTTACGGGGAAATAAAATTTCTTTTGGCAAAGCAACAGCAAGATATTTCGGCAAGTCATTCTTTTTTGTGATTTGGATAGCTGCTACTATAGTGGCCGTGATGGGTCAAGCGACAGGGTCTACAGATTCACCATACTTTATACTAGCTGGAATACTATTTATTCTGGGACTAATTCTATTAGTTATTGGTTATCTGATGGCTGCTTTTACGCCAGAAAAACAAGCACTCCATGATATTATGGCAAGGTGTTTAGTAGGCAGAGCAAGTGGTCAACCTAGAGTTACTCCTTGGAAGTCTTTAGGTGCTCTAGCAATAGCAGCGTTTTTCTCAGGTAAAATTTTAGCCATAATTCCTGAGGCACCCAATGGTCTCAATAGTGATACAACATCGTCAACAACTCCAACAGAAACTTCATTAACTCCCACTCCAGGAGATATCAGACCTCCAAACCCATCCACCGAAGGAAACAGAATTTTTGGCCTCCTTATTGAACCAGATGACAGGCTAAAAGAAACATTTAAAGGAGTATGGAAACTCAGCTACAGTGTTGGTTTGGTTGTCCATGAAAGCCAGTTATCAATGACAGGACCTTCAGGAGTCATGTTAACTCAGTTTTTTGATAGGGAGAGTAACCAAACTAAGACCATCTTACAAAAGATTGAGCTTTCGTCTTCTGCTAAAGGCCTAGTTTTATTAGGTAGTAATCCTACCAATTTAGATTCTGGAGAAACGGACTCCACCTACTCAGCTGACAATTTTCGCGTAGCACAAAGACCAGATGGTACTTTTGAGTTTCGAAACTATTCCCTCAGTGAAGATGGCTCTATATTTGAATCACCAGTCGAAGCTGAATTTAGTGGCTATCCAAAACTAGGCATTCAAATGGCCGAATTGACACCAGAAGTTAAAGAGCAATTAAACACAGAGATTGGGAGCAACGTCATTACTGAAGAGCGAGGTGTTTTAGTCCTTGAAGTTTTGGATGATTCTCCAGCAGAAAAAGCTAATATGAAGCCAGGAGATGTACTTCAAGAAGTTGAGAATAGGACAGTTACTTCTCCTAGTCAAGTCCAGGAAATTGTCCAATCTTCATATTTGTTTTTGCCTATTGAGATACAATTGAATCGTAGCGGTGAAAATATGAATTTGAGTCTACAACCTGAATGTTGTATGACTTTGGAAGAGTAAGTAATTCGACAGGACTATTGACAAACTTATAAATGTTAGTATTTAAGCTGGAGCGAAAGTAAAGATTTAACTTTGTGTAGTTAATTAATTTTGTCTAACCACTTAAGAAAGAAAATAAATCAAGTTTTTTAGGGATAGTCTATAGAATTTCCTACTCTCCTATTTGCTCCCTACTTAATACTTGAATATTCAACGAAGTATGATTTAAACTTTGTTATTATAACCAACTTACAAGATAGACTTTTCTGACTATGAGAATATTATTCTTACTATCTATATTGATAACTGCTTGGATTAGTATGAGTGGTTGTACTTCTTCGGCTCAATCAACAAATAATCAAATCAAACCAGAATTAGAACAACAAGTTCTACAGATTATTCGTGATAATCCCGAAGTAATAATTGAATCAGTACAGGCTTATCAACAAGAACAACAGCAACAAAAACAAGCTAATCAAGAAAAAATATTACAACAGTTTAAAAATAATCCTCAAGAACAAATTGGTGACTCTCCAACTTTTGGTTCTACTGCTCAAAAAATAGTACTATTTGAGTTCTCAGATTTTCAATGCCCTTTCTGTTCTAAAGCACAGGAAAATCTCAAAGAATTTATGGATAAGCATAAAGATAATGTAACTTTAGTGTTTAAGCATTTACCTTTAACAAGAATTCATCCTCAAGCAATTCCTGCAGCTCAAGCAGCTTGGGCAGCTCAACAACAGGGGAAATTTTGGGAGTATCATGACGCTTTATTTGAACAACAAGATAAATTAGGAGAGGAATTATATCTAGAAGTTGCTAATAGTTTGGGTTTAGACATCGATAAATTTAATAGCGATCGCCAATCTGAAGCAGCGACCGCTTTGATTGAAAAAGATGTTGAATTAGCTAGCAAAATTGGTGTTTCTGGTACACCTTTCTTTGTGATGAATGGAGAAACTCTTTCTGGTGCAGTCCAACTATCTCAGTTCGAGGAGATTTTAGCTAAAGTTAGTCAGTAGATATCTTACCTGGTCTTGCCAGAAGCAAAAAGGATCAAAAAAGATCGAATTTTTACTTTTTCTAGAAGTATAGCCATGAGCGCTCACATATTTACATATTACTATTGTCTTTAAATGTAGTACCAATTTATTCTTTTATTACCAATACTTTCCTGTATTACATTGATAGCAATTTGTATTATGTAAATATACCAGCGCACGTTGCTATATAAATCAATGTCAACTCCAAAAAAATAAAAAATGGATTATAAAACCCATTTTTTATTTGAATTTTAATAATTTTTTATTAAACAGTATTTTTAGTCATTAAACAGTAGCGAACTGAGGTTCAGGAACGGGACGCTTACTATTACGAATACCATTAATTGCCTCTTTATAATTATCAGCTTTAAACACAGCAGAACCTGCAACAATAGCATTGGCCCCAGCTTCTAACACTTGCCAAGTATTATTAATTTTGAGACCACCATCAACTTCAATCCAAGGATTGAGTCCCCGCTCATCACACATTTCACGTAGCTTCCGGATCTTAGATATAACTGAAGGAATAAAACTCTGACCTCCAAAACCAGGGTTGACACTCATAATCAAAACCAAGTCACATAAATCTAAAACATATTCAATTAATTCTAGAGGTGTAGAAGGATTAAGAACTACACCTGCTTGCTTACCCAACTCCTTAATTTGGCCCATAGTTCTGTGCAAATGAGGTGAAGCATTATGCTCAGCATGAACAGATATAATATCAGCACCTGCCTTAGCGAAATCTTCAACATACTTCTCTGGTTCCACAATCATTAAATGGACATCAAGAAGTTTCTTAGTAACAGGACGAAGTGCTTTTACAATCAATGGACCAATAGTAATATTAGGTACAAAACGGCCATCCATCACATCAATATGAATCCAGTCAGCACCAGCTTCATCTACCGCTCGGACTTCATCTCCAAGGCGACTAAAATCTGCTGATAATATGGATGGGGCAATGACAATAGGTTTCTTCTCGGTAGTCTCCATAATAGTAAGCTGTCTCCTACTTATTCCGTATATCCACAAATTTTAACACTAGTTTAATCATGTATTATCAGAATTTGGTTGATGAAAAAGTCCTAGTTGGGTTTTTGGTTTGAGAGTAGGGACTTTGTCAATAGGTCTCTACTGAGTAATAATTTAACTGAAGTTGCTGATTGATATCACACTATAATTTGGGATTTGGGGACAATTTTCGTGTATTCTTCCATTCATTGCTGAAAATGTTGGACAGAAAACCATAGCAGTAAATCCTCACAAAAAAGAGCCAAGATTACTCAGATTATCGTGAAAAAGTCCCGAATATTTATCCCAAAGAACTCATTCTTACTGATATTGTGGCCTAGTAGATATAAAAAATAGGGCGCTAGGGCATTGAGTCTTTAACCCTCTTTCCGACCTCCTGAGGGGGACGGGGAAACGAAAAGCACACTAGAGGGTCAGCACTGTCAGCTTAGTGTGGGAGTATGTTACATTTGCTAGAATTAGAAAATAAGAAAACGACCATACCTTAATAATGGGAGATATACTATATAAAAATTAAAATGTCATCAGTTGGAGAAGAATTATTGTCTTACTAATAGTAAAGATAGATAACATAGCAGTAATATTTGAGTTATTACTATGATATAAATAATTAAGCTGTTTCACATTTAAACTCAAAATATAAGTAGGATTTGCTAATTAAATCTCAAAGCATTAGCAGATGAAAGTTTTAACCTTCGCGTGTCCGAAAAAAGTGTCAGCTTTTTGCCCCCAAGTAGTTCAAAATGCTCAGATTTTGATCAGACAAAGGGATAAATTTAGAGGGACGAATATATCCAATTACATCCTATTGTAATTCCCATTTTTCCTGACTCCTGATTCCTAATTCTTGACTCCTGATTCCTCACTCCTGATTCCTCACTCCTGACTCCTGACTCCTAATTCCTGACTCCTGACTCCTGGCCTCACCCATAAGATTTATTGAGTAAACCTTAGGTATTAATTTCAAAAAGATGCCTGATAACTTGCACCTCTTTTTCTGTCATTTTCACCCATAATCTGACAAATTTTAACCATGTAAATACTGCCAGAAACTTTACTTCTATCAATAATCTAAATAACTAAAGATGAAAAATACCGAGCAACTTGAAAATTCTTATATTAACCGTCAAGAATTATTTTTATTAGTAACTCCAATATTAGGTTTCTTTCCTGCGGTGTGGATTTTGTTTCGTCAAAAAGCTAGTATGGAACATAGAGCAGTGAGTCGATTAATTGTGACTTTAACCTTGATTTGGTTATTAGGAAATATTTTTTTGCAATTAGGAGCCGAAATAGGGGAATCTGCGACTATCACCTTGTTATTAATAAATAGCCTACTAACTACTAGCTATTTCATAATTAGTTTTGGACTAATGGTTCGGCTCTGGAAAAGACAACCCTTATGGTTACCAGGAATTAGCAGGATAGCAGAAAAAGTTGTTGGTAAACATTTATGATTGTTAAAGATTCTATCAAACTGTTCAAAATCGAGATTTCTTGAAATTTTGAGCACAACTTTTCTAGCAAAAAACTCTATTTTAATACTTAGTGTGTGAGGAAACCAGTGCCCACTAACAAATTTTCAAATTCAACCGCAAGTAAAGATTCAAGAATAGAAAAGCTCCCGAGACAACCTTCTCAATTTGGTGCCGGACGTTGGTTTAGCTTAGGTTTAGGTTTAGCTGGTGTGGCAACCATATCTGCTACGGCAGGGGCTCTATTAGCAGTATCTCTTTCTAGCACTCCACTAATGCAACAAAGGCTATCTCCAGAAGATGCAGCAGTATTTTCTCAACAAGACTTGGCCAAAAGCCATATGAGATTGCCAGAGTTGACTCGGCCTGTGAATATATTGTTTTTGGGAATTAAGGTATTAACATCAGATTTAGAAGAATATCCCCAGAATAAAGACTTGGGGTATCATGCTTTGGTTAATTCTTTTAAAGGATTATCTGATACGATGCTCCTGGTTAGGTTTGATCCTAAAAATCAAAAGTTAAATTTACTTTCTATTCCCAGAGATACTCGAACTTATGTAGAAGAGCGGGGTTTAACTAAGATTAACGCTGCTAACTATTATGGCGGACCTGCAAAAAGTGCAAAAGCTGTTAGCGAACTTTTAGGTGGAATAGGAATAGACCGCTATATTCGCGTCAATGTACAGGGTGTAGAAAAATTGATAAATGCTCTTGGGGGTGTGAAAGTTCATGTACCTAAAGACATGAAATATCAGGATGATAGTCAACACCTTTATATTAATCTTAAAGAAGGTGAACAACGTCTCAATGGCAACCAGGCTTTACAATTTATGAGATTTCGCTATGATAATTTAGGGGATATTGGGCGGGTACAACGACAGCAACTTTTGATACGAGCTTTTGTGGAACAGTTGGTGAATGTGAGAACTTTATCCCGACTGCCAAAAATTCTTTCAGTAGTTCAGTCTCATATTGATACAAATTTGAGTGTAGAGGAATTAGTAGCTTTAATGAATTTTGCGACTAAGATTAAGAGATCTAATGTACAGATGTTGATGGTACCTGGTGAGTTTAGTGATCCTGAGGAATATAAGGCTAGTTACTGGTTGCCTGATTTGTCAACTCTGGATAATATGATATATGAACACTTTGACTTTGGTTATTACCGTTCGGAAGTAGAAAATTTAGATTCTGACTATCATTATATTAGATTAGCAATTCAAGATAGCACTGATAATGAGGAAACTGTTGATAAATTAGTCATGTCTCTTAATGACATTGGTTATTGGAATATTAAAGTTGCTAAACCCTGGAGTCAACCTTTAGAGGTAACCCGAATTATTGCTCAGAAAGGAAATATTCAGGCTGCACAGGCAGTTCAAAAGTCTCTTGGTTTTGGAGAAGTTTTTGTAGAAAGTACGGGATACTTAACATCGGACGTGACTATTCGGTTGGGACAAGATTGGTTATCAATTAAGGATGAATCTCAAAATTCACTAAATTGGTAAACATTGTCATTTTTGAGTCACTGGTGTATATCTTGCAGTTAGGTCATTAAAGTTTGAATAGACTCATCTTGTCGGAACATTCCACTGGAATGTTTCTCTCCTAACAAAGCTGCTTTATAGTTACAAATCTGATACAAAACTTCACTGGTTATGACATTTCAATATTTATTTTCTGGTTCTAGCAGAACTGTTGCTAGCAGATGGTATTTAAATGGATCACGACTACGCAAATTAACCTTGAAAATGCCATATGTAGGGGCTGGTTAGGATTCGTCCTCACGTTCATAACGGGAGCTTGAGTAAGCCCTGTAAATGTTTTCGGGAACTAAGTTGTGGCTTAAGAATTGCCAAGTCTGAGATGAATTTGGGGAGAAGTGTAATAACAACACTTATTCATCCTCAAAAATTCGTTTCCCTGGAAACCACCCAGTTTTAACGGCTGGATGAAAATAACGGGTCCGGGTTTTAACTAGTAGTTAACTTGACATTCCTAGGAATTTTCGCTCTTATATATATTATAATAAAAAGTTATTTAAAGTAAGTTACTAAAAATTGTGAACCATGTTAGGTAAATTTTTCCGCAGACCAGAAGTAGAATTAAGCGATCGCGTTCTCCCCGGTCAACACTTAGCTAAAGGTTTCCCCATACTAACTTATGGGGATACTCCTAATATTAGTAAAGAAGAATGAGAGTTAAAAGTATGGGGTTTAGCTAGAGTAATGACTTTTAATTGGTCAGACTTAATGGAAATGCCACAAAATGACTTCACATTTGTTCATCGCTTTGAGTCCCCTTTGATAATATAGTAATTTATGAGGATTTTGGCTCATTAAATTTTCTACTAATTCTTAGCATGGAAATCATCATTTATTGCCCAATAAATCATAGATAATCCTACAAAAAATTACTGTGTCTTCTTTCTTTTCTACCTTTTTCATTAGTTCTTGATATATATTCTTGAACCCCTTTGTTTTTAACTTTTTGGACTTGAAAAGAACTAATTGTGTATGAAATAGCTATTAATAAAATTAAATTATTTAATCTTATTTGATTAGCCTTAGCTAATACAAGAGATGTAGTTCATCAATTAGGTAGCGTTGTCAAGGAACTCATGCTAAGGGCAAAATTTTGTAGTGGTGAAGTCAAAATTGCTATAATTAAGGATGTCAAAAATAGTAATTTAGATTGGATAATACACAACTTATTAAAAATGTTTTGGATGTGTCCTGAGAAAAAATATAATCAAACTGTATTTACCTGTTACGACGCTAGCGAACCAAGCCATTTTTGTCAAAGAGGTGAAAATTGGGGAGCTTTTAGCGCAGATGAATGTGACCGGATCATTTCACTTTCACAAAATGTAGCAACAGCTCAAAACTATATAGTTGAAGTTACTAACCCTAGTTATCGTCAAGTTAGTGCCTGGGAAATATCTCAAACTCAAGAAACAAATTGGGTTTGGCAACGGTTAATTAATAATGTTATATCTGCAAATAACTATTGGTGGAACTATGAGCTAGTAGGGATTTTAGAACCTATACAACTAATTTGTTATGACAGTACAAATACTTCTGATCGGATTCCAGATAATTGCGATTTACATATAGACAATGAATACCCTTTGTCTTTTCGGAAAATTTCTTTCTCTGTGGAATTATCTGACCCCAATAGTTATGAGGGTGGGAAATTAAGTTTATATGTACAAAAAGATCCGAAAATATTACCTAGAGGTAGGGGAACAATGATTATGTTCCCTTCATTTATTTTACATGAAGTAACACCTATTATTCAGGGTAAAAGATGGGCAGTTATTGGTTGGGTAGGGGGCCCTCAATTCAGATAATTTCCAAAATTTAGATGCCACTTATAAGTGGTATACCAGAAATAACTGAAAGCCAAACTCTTTCTGAGGTCTTTTTAGCCAGAGTAATAAACTGTTTTTGTAGCAGGACTTACGCAGGTACGCTATATATAGCGTACTGTTAAAATGAAATTGTTAATACTATAATTAGTTTTTTTTCGGATAAATATTACTTTTAATAT
>JAKQYE010000087.1:19497-22581 GCA_023356605.1 Trichodesmium sp. MAG_R02
CAGAGTAATAAACTGTTTTTGTAGCAGGACTTACGCAGGTACGCTATATATAGCGTACTGTTAAAATGAAATTGTTAATACTATAATTAGTTTTTTTTCGGATAAATATTACTTTTAATATATATTCAAAAGGTTACAAAATGTTAAATTTATTTGCTAAAAATATTGAATTATTAGACAATAATTATATGATCATATTAGTTACAAAAAAAATATGAATTTTAATTATGTTGTAACTCGTCAATATTTACTTAAATCTCAGATCAATTATACAATAAGGCTCCTTAGATCCACACAAAATTGGCACATAGGTTAAAGAAGAACTAGATTTAAAATTGAATAGTTTCACGCCATAATTAAAGACTTAACAGGTTTAGGACACGTGCCAGTGTCGTCTGGGAATAATTAAAAAAATCATATTGCTTGTGCAATGAAGCGTGTGGAACTTCTTAAAAAGATTTGCTTTCAAAATAGGACAAAGTATTTATGAAGTTAAACACCGATTATTATCAAAATATCTAACCAACCAATTGAAGCATCCTTCAATTAAAATGAAGGTTATTGAACTTGAAGAACTAAAGGTTTTTTTTAATAAAAATAGTTAAGCGTTCGCCGAGGGTGGCGTTAGCCGTATCCCATAAAGCTATAGCGGGACTTTAGTAAAAAATATGTTTGAAATAGCATCAAAAGATTACACAGCAATAATTTTACATTAACAGGACTTACGCAGTACCGCCATATATAGTGCATTTTTGACAATAAATTCAAATATTCACACTACAAGTAGTGCCTTTACGTAAGTCCTGATTAAATAAACCTACTTTTTTATATATAGTAGTCCGCGCATAGGTTCCGACAACTCAAAAGGTAGATAAAACCGTTAAAACTCTTATCTACTCTCTGTTCCCTTTACCCTCTTCCTTAAAAAGCAGTACGATTTTTGCCACGAACACTCATAGGATTGCTATATCTGAGTTTGAGCTATTTTTAGCCTGAGTAACGTATTTCCCTTATTCATGTTGGGTTTACAGCAGTTTTCATGTTAGTAGACCACAGTAGGGACGTTGCATGCAACGTCCCTACAAGGCTTTGCTTATGGCGATGTAGTTCATAAATTTGAAAAGCGCTGTCAAGGCATTTTCACTGTCAAAAATATCAAAGTACCGTTATGCAATATATATATATTTATTTTAAATAAGAATGAGACATTCTTCCCCTAAAATACTTTCATAGCAAGAAATACTTGTCTCAATTCTCCCAACGAAACAACTATATAGTGTCTTTGCGTAAGTCCTGTTTAGTTCAGAATTAGTCGGTTTTTCTTTCCTAGTTTGTACCTTTCCTGATAGCAAGCTATACTATCATTCCAGACAACATGGACAAAACCTGCGGAGCCTTGCTAATCGGTGTTTTTGTTCCAATGTTGGATATATACGGTACTTAAATATTGCTTTCATAGAATGACTTTTGAACTAAAAAGCAAGAAGGACATAACCTGTAGGAAAAAATAAACTAAAAAGTCGTCCGCTTATGGGCAAGGCTTTAAACCCAATTTTTCGGTAAAATTCTCAGCCCTTGTCCGGTGGATTAGGCAAACTAAGGAGCTGTAATTTTTCCCAATTTTTTCCTTAAGATTTGCTTGATAAACCCTTTCTTAACCGGGGAATAGAGAATAGGGACAGGACTTACTCATGGGCATATCCTAAGGGTAAGGACGAATGCCAGAAAGTCCCTAAATATGGCTGACCCAGGTAAAGCTTGGGTAAGTCCTAAGGGAGTAGGTTTGAAAAACTGATTTTCCAATAATTGACACTGATTGACACTGAAGGTGTATAAATTATTTTAATTAAGATATAGTAAAATTAGGACAATATGGTTTGGATTATTCCTCAACAAAAATATCGTCAAACTAAATATGCTTGCTATGACGGTAGTCAAAAAGAGCATTTTTGTAAACCAGATGAAAATTGGGGAGCTTTTACAGCGCAAGAATGTGAAAGGGTAATTTCTTTATCAAAACAAATAAAGCCATCAAAGCCTATTGTAGATGGAAAAGTGAACCCTGAAATTCGCCAAGTAAATGCCTGGGGCGTGAGTTATTCAGAGTCAACAAGATGGCTTTGGGAAAGGTTAGTAAGTAGTGTTAAATATGCTAACAGTAAGTGGTGGAATTATGATATTTATGGTATTATAGACTACTTACAGCTTTTATGTTATGAAGCTAGTAACAATCAAAAACAGAAAAGTATTCAGGATCACTATAATAAACATATAGACAATGGAGAACTTTATTATTATCGCAAAATTTCTATCTCGGTTCAACTTTCTGACCCCCAAGATTATGAAGGTTCAGAACTGAAGTTATACACTCGAAGAGAAGCTGAAAATTTACCAAAAGCGAGAGGAACAATGATCTTATTTCCCTCTTTTGTTCTCCATGAAGTTACGCCAATTATTAAGGGCAAAAGATGGGCACTTGTTTGTTGGGTTTGCGGTCCTCAATTCCGATAGTTTGAGAAACTATAAACTAATATCCCTGAAGGAGTGACGGGACGCCTAAAACCTAGTAGGTCAGGTGTCAGGTGTCAGGTTTTAAGCAGGATGGTGATACGGTTTAATTTCTACCATAGCAACGTGCGCTGGTATGTTTACATAATATAAATTACTACCAATATAATATGTATGAAAGTATTGGTAATAGAAGTAGATTCTTGTACTACATTTAAAGACAATAGTAATATGTAAATATGTGAGCGCTCATGGCTATAAAATTCATCACTGCTTTTATTTCCATATTATACCAACAGGACTTACGCAAAGAAACCCGCTTAAGACAGTAAATCATTGTTTTTAACACATAAATATCTACGAGAAACCGGGTTTCTCAGTTTGCCTGCGTAAGTCCTGACCAATTTAATAAATGTTTGCTACAAATTTTACAATAACGCTACGCCGCACTCTCGAGATCGAAAATATTAGCCATGATACAATAAATCGCTATTTAAGATATTAGTCTTTAAATTCAGAAGATTTATGGCGAAATGTTAAAGAAGAATTTGTTTGGTGATACAGAAGCTTATTTAA
>JAKQYE010000088.1 GCA_023356605.1 Trichodesmium sp. MAG_R02
AATAACCATCTTGTAAAGCTTGTTCAACAATTTTTTCTATACTCATAACTTTTATTTAATTTATTAATAACAATTTTTCAATAATATCCCCAACTTATAGTCATTTAAATTTAGATTGAGACAAGTATTTATTGCTATAACTCGCGTTTCAGTAGAAAAAGTTTTCCAATATAATTTAAAATGACTCAGGACTTACGTAAAGGCACTACTTGTAGTGTAAATATCTGAATTTATTGTCAAAAATGCACTATATATAGTGGCACTGCGTAAGTCCTGATGACTATAATAATTCAGAATATCGTGATAAGTTCATCAAAGTCAACATAAACCACCATATAATTATTTTTTAAAATATATAGTTATTTTAATTTAGGTTGAGACAAATATTTATTGCTATAACTAAGTTTTAGTAAAAAAATCTCTCATCTTTATTTAAAATAACTATGACCAATCATTTATCAATTATCACTATCTCTGAGTTCAGTCAGAGGTTTGAAATCAGGGATAGTATTGACCTGATTTTTTAGTCACTCAATACCACCGTACCGCCAAGGAACCGGATCTACAGCTTGACCATGGACATATAATCCCCAATGAAGATGAGGACCTGTAGACGCTCCTGTAGATCCTACAGTACCAATTTGCTGGCCAGCTTTCACCATACTCCCTTCCCTGACATTAACACGACTCAAATGGATAAAAATACTGGTTACTCCTTGACCATGGTCAATACCCACAGTATTACCATGAATTTTAAAACCTTGAGATTCTAATCCCACTAGAGCAATACGACCAGCAGCAGGAGCGACAACAGGAGAACCCTTGTAATCTGCGTAATCAACTCCACGATGATAGTAGTCTTCAGCAAACTTTCCATTGTAGTACCTTCGCACTCCGTACACCGTACTAACTGGGCCATTATTAGGTCGGAGAAACGGGCCATTCCACAATTTCTCTGGGGTTACAAGTTTTTTAAATGCTCCCACTCTGTCAAATTCTAAGTCTGTTCCTTGGAGAGATTCTTTCTCAGGAGGCAGCCAAATAGATTGAGTACTAAAAGAACGGTTTTGCAAGTTCACAGTTAGATTTTGCAGACCTGTGTCAGTAGTTACTTGAAGTAGTCGTTGGCCAGATTTATCCAAAGGAGTTGTGGGCAACAATGCTCGGAATCTATTTTGTCCAATAGAAAATGAAGGGTAAGTTTTTCCATTCATATTAACTGTGGGAGTGGAGAGCTTTCTATCTGGTTGCTCAATCACAACAGATAGAGTATCTCCTAGTTGTGGATTATTGGGAGTTATCTGTACAGTTTGACTGAGACCAGGTATAACCACTAAAAAAATTGCTGTAACACTAGCTAAAATAAAACTACGGACAAACTGCTTAACTTTAACTGATAAAAATAAAAACATTAATCATTTGTATTTGAGATTCTTCAGAACAATTCAATCAAAATTGAATTTTTTTATTCATACATTAAACATCTTACAAAATTAATATTTTATCACTTGAGATTTTCCCTGAGCTGAGTAGGAAAAATGCATAAAAATTAACATACTGCAACTATTGCCCATTGCCCATTCTCTGACCTAACTTATACCAATTAACTTCTAAAGATGTCACAAATAGTTATCAAAAATGTCAAATGATTTTCTAAAATTACTGTAATCTTAATAGATCAGTTATGACTTTTGAATGCATGATTTCGGTGAAAAGGTATCAGGACTTACGCAAATCAACCTTTAAAACGCCATATGTAGGGGTAAATGGCATTTGCCCCCACTAGATATAGTGCCTGTGCGTAAGTCCTGGGTATAATATATTTTTTCTGCTAATCCCGGTTAACGGTACTTTACTTTGGCAAAGAATATGTTAAAAACAGCATCAAACCCTTAATGCAGCAGAGTTCGGGCAAATGATGCAGAGGGTAAATAGTGAAAATCATGTAGTGCAGGCATCTTGCCCGCGTGGTTTTACCTGATAACAAGGGACTTGCGCTTTATAATATAAGGTTTACATTTCATCAACCTGTTTGCTAATATATTAGCTAGGTTTTAGCTGTTTTTAGCAATAACTACATATTTCCCCTAATCCTGCTAATAATGGTAGGTATTTTTCCCCTTTAAAAATGTCAAATTACCGTTAATTATTAAAGAGTTTAATATTGACCATGAAATCAGGTATCAAGACATCTATTTAAAGGAAATAGAAAAATAAAATTCATGATTTTTAGCTATCTAAAAAAGTTGAAGATACTGATAAGTGATAGGAGGACATTTTCTATATAGGAAAGTTTTTGATAATCACAATAAAGAAAGATTAGTTTCTCCTCGAGTATACAAAATGGGGTGGACTACTGTAAATTTAGTAATTACAACGTGCCTCGGAAAATTACCACACAGTTAGTTTGATGGCGGTAAAACTCTTCCCTATTAGTTTTTTGGTTTGAGATAAACAATAGATTGTCGCCAAATTAAAATAGGTAAGTCATATTGATCTAAGAGGCATATACAATTAGGATCTTGCCAGAAAACTTTTCCTACATGAAGGTCATTAGTAATTAGTTTAATTTCTACTTCTTTTTTTTCTTGGATATAGGTTTGAATTTGGCGAGTGCTTGGTAAAGTTGTATCAAAGTTAGACATAATTACCATTTAATATATTTTTTTTTAAGTAAGTTTTCACCTAATCATTTGGAGCATAATAATGACAAAGTCATTTACTAAATATCATGGTCTGGGCAACGATTTTATTTTGATTGATAATCGCCAACAATCACAACCTATACTAACACCAAAACAAGCGATAGAATTGTGCGATCGCAATTTTGGTATTGGTGCAGATGGTGTAATTTTTGCCCTACCAGGAGAAGGTCAAAGTGATTATACCATGAGGATTTTCAATTCTGATGGTTCAGAACCTGAAATGTGTGGAAATGGGATTAGATGTTTAGCTAAGTTTATAGCAGAACTCGAAAACAATAACAAAACTAAATATAATATCCATACCGGTGCTGGTATTATCGTTCCAGAATTGCAAAGTGATGGTCAAGTAACAGTTAATATGGGACAACCAAGACTATTAGCATCGGAAATACCCACAACTTTAGCTAATGCTGATGAGAAGGTTGTTGATCGACCCCTAGAACTAGCTGGAAAGTCTTGGTCTGTTACCTGTGTCAGTATGGGAAACCCTCATTGCATAACTTTCATAGAAGATGTTAATGCTATAGATTTGGCAAAAATTGGTCCAAAATTTGAACATGACCCAGTATTTCCAGAACGTACTAATACAGAATTTATTCAAGTTATTAACCCAAAATATCTGAAAATGCGAGTATGGGAGAGAGGAGCTGGTGCAACACTAGCTTGTGGTACAGGCGCTTGTGCATCAGTGGTGGCAGGAGTCTTAACCCAAAACAACGATCGCTTAGTTACAGTAGAGCTACCTGGAGGTTGTTTGAAAATTGAATGGTCAACTACAGACCAAAAAATTTATATGACTGGGCCTGCAGAAAAAGTATTTACAGGGATTATAGCATAAGTCAGAAGTCAGATAGGATAGCTCTGAGATTGGCGACCTACAGTACTGGAATTCTTAGGGCGTGTCATCAATTAAAGGGGTTGACATTTAAAGTATAATGTGAATTCAGAGAATAACTATAGAAATAATACAAAAAGACTGCTCTAAATAACTAGACGTCATAGTGACTTTCGACGATCTATGGGAACCCATTCAAAATTTATTACTAGGGCCTGAAGAGATTGTAGACAGAAGCGCATAAGTCAGAAGTCAGATAGGATAGTTCTGAGATTGGCGACCTACAGTACTGGAATTCTTAGGGTGTGTCATCAATTAAAGGGGTTTACATTTAAAGTATAATGTGAATTCAGAGAATAACTATAGAAATAACACAAAAAGACTGCTCTAAATAACTAGACGTTATAGTGACTTTCGACGATCTATGGGAACCCATTCAAAATTTATTACTAGGGCCTGAAGAGATTGTAGACAGAAGCGCAAAGGACGACTGCTTCTTTGTGGGAGCTGTTTTATACGGATATAGAGCCGTAATTCCCAACCAGAGACTTGCCAGAGAGATTTGGGGGCTTCTGGGTTGTCCATACTTGTTTTAGTCGTTGGAGTCCCTCAGAGGTCTGGGAAAAAGTATTTCACCCTCTAGCTGAGGACTCAGACAAGGAATATGCTATAACCAATATCGAAATTGTTCGTGCTCATCAACATAATGCCGGGGGGGGGAAGACAGCTACGCAGAACAGGAAGATATTGGCCTAAGTATTGGGGGATTTTGCACCCTTCCCATACTCCCCAAACTTCTTAGGGAAAAATTGGGTTTAAAGCCTCGCCCATAAGCGGGGAACTTTTTAGTTGATTTTTTTCACAGGTTATGTTATCGTGCCTTTCAGTTCATAAGAAGAAATATATTAGTCGCGGGTGGTCAATCCGAAATAAAAAAAACGGACAGGTCAGCCAGTATAAGACTACTGCCAAAGTGGCAGCAGCCTGTGAAATGTAAACCCGCCGAGAGGCTACGGTTTGGTTGTTTTCCTGTACCTTTAGGCCGGGGAGGACGTTAAAGTCTTTCTAGCATTACTATGCACCACCACCTGAAAATATATCGGGTAGTAGATGCTTTGGGTAATCCCAGCAATTTTTTTTACCCTAGCTCAAACCTCTGAAAAGGATGGAGCAGATGTTTGATTGTCGACCGGAAAAAAACCGAAAAGAGCGTAGGAATTACGATGAAATATTGTATCAAGCACATCATGTGATCGAATTTTTTTTGCCAAACTCAAACAATGCCAAACTCAAAGAATACTGATAAAGTATCAATAGTCATAAAAATTCATAATTCGGCTAAAAATCAACAAGCGAAGAGTGAGAATTCAGTGAGGTACAGGGGATGTTTATCGGGGTTTTGCAGCAATTTTAAATCAACAAGAGAGAAAAAATCTAGAGTTGTTTAGTGTTGATATTTCTGGTCGTCTAGAAATTTACTCTAATAACTATAGTTGTCAACCTCCATTCAATCATAGTAGTAAATGCTTGGAATTGAGGTCTTAGCTTAATTATATAGGTTTTGCTTTACCAGAGAATTCTGAGGATTTTAGAGCATCTAATTTGCGTTTATCAACGTTACAAGATGATGGGGCTTTGGAGTAAGTAATGGAAAGTTTTAATTGGGTTATTGAAAAAACTAATCTAGTTTAAATTGTAAGTTAAAAGTGATTAATTCGTCCCCATAACTGGCACTTAAAATATACCGAAACTGTTTATTTTTATAAAGTATAGGAAAAGGTTGGAATTATTATTCTAGGTAATAACCTACCTAAAGGCTGAGAAGTTGATTAATTTTTTAGCTAACCAAGAGTCTAACAATTTTTCGTAAAAAAAGAATAAACTTTCCATAATTCTAAATAAATTATAAATATATAGCCACCAGAAGAGGAATAAGTAGAGTTTTTTTGAAAGTCCCTTGTCATATTTACCCTGGGCTCTTATTTTTGGGTTTAGGGATCACTTGCAGTGAGAAATACTAGACTTAATTCCCATAAATCATGCCTGATTCCTACATAAACAATTATACAGGATGGTTTTGAAAATATGAATTTTCTATTGAAAATTAAATGGTAAGAAAATCATAATAACACAAATATTTATGTATTTCTGTAAACACAAATCAAAAAAATCTAAATACTACGAAAGTGCAGGTAAAATCGTATTTACAAAATATTGAATAAATTATATACCAGAGTCTTCCTGGTTGATCAAAACAGTCTTTATTATCAAAGAATAAAGTTTTTTTAGTTGACAAAATAGATCAATAAATATCTGTTATTATAGTAATAAAGTCTTAGGTAAGAATAAGACAAAAAAATAAGGTATCAAGCCTTTGAATTCAAAGCTGGGTACTGATAACTGAAATAGTCCCATAAAATAGCCGGTCAAATAAATTAGGAATTATTAGCATTTCCAACTCTAACTATGGAGATATATGTGTGATAGTTATGCTCTAAAATTTAGGTATGTGTTTAAATATTTATTTTACTTTTTCAGTAGTTTTGAAGTTAATAAATTTATTGTTAAATTGCCTAAGCTTATATTTTTATATAAGGGTTAATTTTTATTGGTTTAACTACTAAAAAAATAGTGCTAGTATAGTAGATACTATTACCAAATTTATCAAGTAAGCGACTACATAAGGAATAGGTTTATTTATTGCTTATAAACTATGAGAAGCAGCAAGATGATTGCAACTGATTAAGCTACAATTACTACTTTAAGTAATCTCAATCAACCATAAACTCTGGTAGTGATAACTTTATCTGTACTATATTTTATTCCCTTATTATCAACAATTCCTTCTTTGGCAACTACATCTACTTTATTAGTTGTTGGAGTATTAATAATGGGGAATGTTCTTAATATT
The DNA here is from genome assembly GCA_023356605.1 of Trichodesmium sp. MAG_R02. Classification (GTDB taxonomy): domain Bacteria; phylum Cyanobacteriota; class Cyanobacteriia; order Cyanobacteriales; family Microcoleaceae; genus Trichodesmium. The sequence continues at coordinate 6,452 of JAKQYE010000088.1, forward strand.
CTTGAGATGATTCAGCAGAATCTATTTTAGCATTTGGAAAAATTCTAATTAGACCTTTAAGTTATTCCATAGCCAATGGATTAGCTGTGAGTTTAATTAGCTTTCCTCTTCTGGAAAATTGTCAATGTAAATTCCATGACACTACTTTTTTTATTTGCAAATAGAGAAGATCTCTATATTAATGACATTCCGCGGATCTTCATATATCTTTATGCATATTTACATTTTTAAATAGACTTATAGGAAAAATCTTAATTCTAGAACTTAATATCAATATATCTTATCAATGACTAATTTTTTATGATAAAATTAGTTACAATTCTTTATAACAGTGAAAATTGATGCCCATAGCTATAAGGTTTTTAGGAGAAAGAATTCGGGGCGATATATAAATAAAACTTATCAACTTAATCAGGCTTACCCAAAGACACTTATGTAAGTGTAAATATCGGATCAGGATTATCAAAAATACACCACATATAGAAGTAATACGTAAGTCCTGTTAATGTTAAGAAGTGCGGAATGTGGGTTATTACTCCACTCCCTACTCCCTACTCTCTACTCTTTAGTGTCATTAGCTGCCATTATTATAGTTTTTATTTCCGGATTTTATCGCATCCTAATTACTAGAGATATTCATCAAGTAAATGAAGAAAAAGTTATGACTAATATTGTTAACGCTTCAGGCTTACAATTACAAAAAAAATCTACGTTCAATAAAATAGATGGAAGTCAAGACCAAACAAAAAAGGTCATAAATATTGAGACAGTGAATAACAAATCTGATTCCCCAGAAAAGCCTAATAAAAGAAGTAGCCAAAATCTCAAAAACAATTTCATAGAAACGACTCATTTTCCGCCTCCTCAAATAGAACAAATAGATCAAAAGATTACCAATAAAATAGAGTTATCAGAGTTAAAACAAAAATTGTATAATACTATCTATCAAGGGTGGAAAAACCCGATAAATGTGACTTCAATCTACTTAGTTAAAGTAGATAAAAAAGGAGGTATAACTTATTATGAACCTTTGAATCAAGTAGCAGCAGATAATCTAAAAAAGACACCTATTCCAAGTCTAGTAAAATCTGACTCTACTACTAGGACAGAATCACTTAAAACAGAGTGGGCTGAGTTTACAATTTTATTTTATGGTAACGGTGTTTTAGAGATACAAGCAAGGTAGCTTAACAAAGATATTTTCGCCTAGTAAGTGTTTGTTTACCAAATCTTTACTTAGTTTCCAATGTAAAGCTTTTCATATAGATTGCTTTAGGTTACAATTAAAACCTTGTAGGGACGTTCCATGGAGCGTCCCTATTTTGGTCTACCTATAAAAACCACTGTAATATAATTAGTTAATTAGGATTTTTTAAAAAAGTCTTTATTAGAGAATAGGTAGAAATAGAAATGATGAAGGAGTTAGAAGTAAAAATTGTTCCTAGATTTTCCTTTCTTTATGTGCTCAAGACCTTAACATGTGTAAGCTTGAGTCACTGAAAAGCTAGAACTTTTTTACCCCAAAAGGCTTTGGCCTTTGTCTGTAAATGCTTTAATAGTTAATTACCCAGTCCTAATTATGTGGCAGAATTATCTAAAATAATAAATATGAATCAGCTAAAATTTGTAGGTAAAGTATATTTGGTTGGAGCAGGACCGGGAGACCCAGGATTAATTACGCTCAATGGTTCTGTGCTATTAAAACAAGCTGATGTTGTTATCTACGATGCTCTTGTCAGTTCTTCCATCTTAGCAATGATTAACCCAAATGCTGAAAAATTTAATGCAGGAAAACGTCGCGATCGCCATTCTCTAGAACAAACACAAACAACTCAACTACTTATCGAAAAAGCCAAAACCCATGCAGTTATAGTACGTCTAAAAGGAGGTGACCCGTTTGTATTTGGTCGCGGTGGAGAGGAGATGGAAGATTTAATGCAAGCCGGAGTACCTGTGGAAGTTATTCCGGGCGTCACTTCTGGTATTGCTGCACCTGCTTATGCTGGTATTCCCGTCACTCACAGAAACTACAGTTCTTCAGTTACCTTTGTCACAGGTCATGAAGCAGCAGGCAAATATCGACCAGAGGTTAATTGGAAAGCGATCGCCCAGGGTTCAGAAACAATAGTAGTTTACATGGGAATTCATAACTTACAAAATATTATCAAAGAACTGATCACTGCCGGACGTGTCCCAGAAACACCCATTGCTTTAATTCAGTGGGGGACTTGTCCGGAAAAAAGAGAATTAATTGGAACACTCAAAAATATTGTAGAACAAATTGAAGCAACTGGGTTTAAAGCACCAGCTATTGCTGTTATTGGCAATGTAGTTAATTTACATCAAATATTAGGAAGAGGACTTACGCAGAACCACTATATATATTAGGAGTTAACGGCCGTCAACCCTACAGATGGTGTATATTTTTATCTGCATGGGTAAGTCCTGAGCAAATAGAGAGTAAGGTAGTGGGATAGTTCATAAGGGTAGCTTTTTTTACTTTCTGGTTGTGGCTAAACTAGTAAAAAACCCTAAAGATTAAGAGCTATTTATAGCAAAAGAATAAATTAGTGTCCTTCTTCAATTCATTTGAAAACACTATATATCGATAAATCTTTATGTTTTAAAAGTATATGAATAAATCTTCAATCGCCAAAAATCATCTAGTAGGAATTATTCTTGCAGGTGGAAAAAGTTCCCGTATGGGTCAAGATAAAGCCTTAATTCCTTGGCAAAATATACCTATGTTAAAAAGGGTTTATAAAGTAGCAAATAAATGTACAGAAAAAGTTTACATTATAACTTCATGGCCACAAAAATATCAGTCAATTTTACCTACAGAATGTGAATGGTTAACTGAGTTAAAAACCGAAGGTCCTCTAGTTGCTTTAGCTCAGGGATTAACTCAAATTAATAGTAATTGGATTTTATTATTGGGATGTGATTTACCCCTATTGAACTCAGATATTATTCAAACTTGGGTATCTGAATTAAACCAACTTTCTCCAGAAATTTTAGCTTTAGTTCCTAAAAAATCTCAAGGGTGGGAACCTCTATGTGCTTTCTATCGGCAAGAGATCAAAATAGAATTAGAAAAAATTATTTACCGAGGCGATCGCTCTTTTCAGAAGTTACTTACTGAAATTCTAGTTAAACCATTATCTATTGATTCTCAGACGGCAAAAATGTTGTTTAACTGCAATACTCCCTTAGACTTAGACTTAGACATAGAATAGTGAATATAAAATAAAGATTAAAAAGCAGTCAGTCCTAAGATTTTTGGCAGCTTTGTCTTTGCCGTCTACTTAAATCAAAACTGCTGTAACTTTTATCACTTTTAAAATTGGTATGATGCAAATTTAACAAGTAGTTTCTATTAAAAAAATTATACCAGGGAAGGATTTTAAACTACTCATTTGTAACATTTTTTTTGAAATAGTACTATAATAGCTTTCACTCATCTTGACTGTAAAACTTCTACCTTCTTAGGCTTTAAGATCAAATCTTTGTAATTTTATGCTAACGGGGGGGGGAACTAGTTAAAAGCTATATATAGAAGGGGATTTGCCTTCTGGGACTGAATAATATTTCAACAAAAAGAAAACGCTCAATACGAAATGTTGGGGTATAGTGCGAGCGCTCTGCCCTCGCACTATACCCCCTAACCGTGTTGAATCATTATTCAAGCTGTATTGGATTATGAAAAAACTTACATGAATTAATTGATTTTTAATCAAAAATTACAGTCTAATTAACCACTATATTCATCGACTTAAGCCCCCATTAGATAATATAGTAATTTATGTGGATTAAGGCTAATTAAATTTTCTACTAATTCCCAGATTAAATCATCATTTATTGTACAATAAATTCTAGATAATCCTACAAAAAAAATACTGTTTATTCTTTCTTTTATTATTTTTTTTATTCGTTCTTGATATATATTTTTAAACCCTTTTATTTTTATTTTTATTTTTTTGTCCTTCAAATGAATTAAGTGTGTATGAAATAGCTATTAATAAAATTAAATTATTCAATCTTGTTTCATTGGCCTTCGCTGATTCTAGATTGTAACCACGAGTTTTATAGTCTTTAAACATTGCTTAAATTCCCATTTTCTGACTATATATTTTTTTAATCTTTTCAGGAGATGATAAATTGATGAGAATATACCATTTATCTACAACAGGTTTTTGACGATATTTATGTTTTTTATAATTGAGTAAATTATATGTTCTTACCTTCAAAATTTTGGTGATTTTTTGGTTCAATAATAGTTTAGTTTCACTGATGTTTACTTTTAATTCTGAGAGTTTACAATATTTTTTACCTTGTTTAATCATCGTCAGTTTTTTTGTATCAAAACAAAATATACATCTTGCTTCTGATATTTTTCCAACCAGTGAGATAGAAAAATACTATGGAACTCTCTATCTGCTGTCAGAATGATTTTCTGGACTTTTAATAATCTTATAATTGGACGAATTACCACTTTTTATTCGCTTAAATTAACAGATTTTTTTATGAATTAAAAATTTCCAATGTATAGGTAAAGTCATCTTTTTCCAAACCAAACTAATCATTAATATATTAGTGTTTTCCCACTGACTTATATCTAATATTAACACTAATTATGAGCTAAAACTAAATAAATTTTCTATTATTTTTTCAACCAAAGGAAACCAAAATAAAGGCAATCTCAACTCTTTTATTTTATAATTTCTGAGAAAGAATTGAGTAGATTACAGTTCTGGTCTTACAGCATATTTCGGGTAAATGATCTACAGGGTAAATAATGAAAATCATATAGCGCGAGCATCTTGCCAGGGTGGGTATACCTCATAACAACAGAAGATACTGTAAAACTACTGTTACTATTTCATATTTAGCATCAAGTTGTAACAATAAATCCCTTACTTTCGTTATTAAATCTGAACCAGATAAACTTATTATTTTCTCACATAAATTACCAAGATTTATCACCTCAATATTAGCACTACTAGCTCCTAAAACTTTAGAGAATTTTGGAAAAGATTGAGTATACAGCAGTTTTCATGTTAGTAGACCACAGTAGGGAAGTTGCATGCAAGGTCCCTACAAGTTTTTGGTTATGATGATGTAGTTCATCAATTTGAAAACCGCTATAAATTATCGTAATTGCATTGAAAATTTATTCCATCTGATGAAGATACTTTCTGAAATAATTATCAATTATTTACAGGGCTTTTTAAGTTGAATCATCAATCTATTGACTAGACATAAAATTAATTAATTCCCGTTTGAATTGCTGATATTCAATTTCTAGTATAGGAAATATTTTGGCTGCTTCCATAGTATTATTTGCTCGTCCTAAATCTTCTAACTGACTAGATATCTTTCCTAAACTAAGTCCTCCCAGACTAAGGCTACTAGAACGTATAACATGAGCAGCTAATTGTAATTCATTGCCATCATCAGAAACAATTGCTTCTTTAATTGCTGCTAATTTACTAGGTGCAAAATCAAGATAATTTTCAATAATCTCACCTAAAAGTTGGTCGTCTCCCATACTTATAATTGATTCTAAAACTGTCAGATCTATAATTAACTCAGCCTTGATGGTAGAATCATTTTTAATATTATTGCTAAATTGTTGATTCTTCTTATCAAAAACATTTTGCCATGTTGTTATATCTATATCAATTCTGGAAACTTGTTGTAGTGCTTGAGCTAACTCCGAAACATTTATCGGTTTAGTGATCAAATCATTGATGCCAACTTCCCAATACTTATCCTGCTCTTCTGACATAACATTAGCACTAATAGCAATAATATGCGGGCATAATTCAGGGGACCATTGCTGATGAATAAGACGACTAGCTTCCAACCCATCCATTTCAGGCATTTGCTGATCCATCAACACCACATCATAAGGTTGACGTTGCAAAGCTTCTAAAACTTCTATGCCATTTGCTGCTACATCTGCTCGGTATCCTAATTGCTCTAACTGTAACAAAATGACCTTTTGATTAACTACATTATCTTCTGCCAACAATATCCTGAGGTTTTGTCCCGTTTTCACTTCACTCTCTAATGTAGTAGGCAACTTTTCAACATCAGTTTTTTCCGGTCTAAAAATTTTAATCAAAGAACTATAAAGGGTAGATACTCTAATTGGTTTATTAATAACTGAAGCAAAATTAAGATCTTGACATTTTTGCGACAAGTCATATTCTTGTAAATTACCCAAGAGTACCAAAGGTAAATCATGAGTTGAAATCTGTTCACGAATTGTTTTAGCTAAGGTGTAGTTATCCATCTCAGGCATTGATTTATCTAATATTACCAGGTCAAATTTTATTCCTTGATTAATTAAATCAATAGTTTGAGCACCAGACTCAACATCCCAAGTTAACATTCCCCAAGATTGTGCTTGTGCAACGAGCATTTGTCGGTTAGTTGCATTATCCTCTACGATGAGTAATCGTTTTCCAACTAAATATTGGTTTGTTTCTTCATTAATATCAGTCGGGTTTGTATCTGGGACAGAACTAGCTACTATTGTAAAGTAGAAAATTGAACCTTGACCTAATTCGCTATCAACCCAAATTTTACCTCCCATTAATTCAGCTAACTTTTTGCTAATTGCTAGACCTAGACCGGAACCACCATAACTACGATTAATTGAGGAATCTACCTGAGAGAAAGACTTAAACAAGTAATCTATATTCTCTGGAGCAATGCCAATACCAGTATCTTGCACGGCAAATTGCAGATCGTAAATTTGATTATTACTAGTTTCATCCACCAGAGATGCCTGAACATGAACTGTTACTTCTCCAGCATTAGTAAATTTAATGCCATTACTAAGTAAGTTAACCAAAATTTGTCGCAGACGAGCTATATCTCCAATTATTGTCGAGGGTGTTTGAGGTTTTATTGCATAAGCTAACTCTATATTTTTACTCTGCGCTGTTACAGCTAACAGACAAAGTACTTCCTCAATACATTCTCTTAAATCAAAAGTTTGTTTTTCTAACTCTAATTTTTGAGCCTCAATTTTTGAGAAGTCAAGGATATCATTAATTAGAGTCATTAAACTATCTCCACTTGTGCGAATAGTTTCCACAAGGTCTCTTTGGTGAGATGGTAACTCTGTATCTAGAAGCAGACCAGTCATACCAAGAACCGCATTCATTGGAGTCCTAATCTCGTGACTTATTGTAGCGAGAAATTGACTTTTGGCCTGAGCTGCTGCTTCTGCCGCTTTTGTGGCTTCCTCCAAGGCATGATTTTTGAAAGTTAACTCCTCTCCTTGGCGAATTTCTTCATCTAATAGATGAGCATGAGCGATCGCTATACCCACTTGTTCTGCTATTGCTTCCAATAATTCAATTTCTTCTGTTGTCCATTCACGGAAACAGTCTATCTGATATACTACTATAAGACCATTAGCTTTTCCTTGATAGGAAGTTCGCACTGCCAAAATGGATTTGAGATTTATCTGGCGAGCTAAGTTTGTCACTGTTTTCAGTAACGGTTCAGTATAAACATTAGGAGCAGAGATAGCTTTATCTTGCGATAAAAGTTGTTCAACATAGGGATTACCTACAACTGGAACCCTTACATTCAAAAAAGATTGATGCCCTGGTTCCAAATATTCAGCGACAACGGGTATTTCTGGCGTTGGCTCGGCAATATAGTTGCGAATCACACAGAGATTCACCTCAAAAGCACAACCAACTTGGTCTACAGTGGTTTGAAAGATGGTTTGAAAATCCAAACTCCGGCGAATTTCTTGAGTTATTTTCCTCAACAAGTTGCTCCGTTGAAGTTGTTTTTCTAGAGCTGTATTTACTTGTTGACGTTCGATTTCACTGCCTACCCACTGGGCCATTAATTTTAAAATTTGGCGATCGCTATGTTTAAATAGTTTAGTACGTTGATTAAAACTGGTAAAACAAAGCACACCATAGGGCTTTGTTTTTACTATTACAGGAGTACCTATATATGCTTCTAAACCAAAAGCATCATAAGCAGGATGCTCAGACCATTTTGAGTTCTGAGCAGATTCAAAACATACCAGTTCTCCTGAACGAAAAGCTTCACGACAAAAAGTTATGTCTAAATCAAACTCATCTCCTGATTTAAACTTAACATCAACTGTATTTGATTTTTGTACAGCCATGACTTTGTAGCGATCGGCATCAATACTGCTGAGAAAAGCCAGTTCAAATTCAAAATATTTTCTTCCCAAAGATAGAAAACCTTGTATCCTTTGCTCAAAGCTCAGATTTGGTGCAGAAGCTATTCTGTATAAGTCATAAATAAAGGTTTCTCCTACTTGTATTTCTTTTTCTATTTCTTTGCGTTCCCTAATATCTCGAACGAAAGCACAGTTGTACTCTCTATCTTTAAATTCCAGATAATTTGCGCTAATCTCCACTGGAATAATCTCACCTTCCTTATTTTTCTGAGTGCCTTCCCATCTCAAAGAACCACTTTGTTTCAATTCTTGCCAATGTTGCCTCCACTCTTCCTGAGATGAAATATAATTAGTAATATCCAAAACACTCATCTCGAGAAGTTTTGCCTGGGAATAACCTAGAGTCTGACAAGCAGCTTCATTTACATAGAAAAATTTGCCATCATGACCCATAAAATAAACTGCATCAATAGCTCTATCTAGAGAAAACTGACTTAATTCCAAAACTTTTTCAACTTGTTTATGTTGGGTAATATTGTTAAGAATGCCGGATACCCCAATGATTTTTCCATTCTCATCTTCCAAGATATGGGCAAACATTTCAACCCAACAAACTCCTTTGCCATTAGTTATATAGACTACTTCACATTCAAAGTCTAATTTTCTACCTTGTATTAAACCTTGACATTTTTCTATAATATCTCGGTGGTTTTCTGGATGGATATAATCAATAAAGCTTTTTCCCAGAGTTTCTTCTACTGTAAACCCAGTAATTTTCTCCCAAGCCGAATTCAGAAATGTCCATAAACCGGAAGCATCTGTTTGGAAAATCACCTCCTGAATATTCTCAATCACAGAGCTATATTGATCTTCTTTTTCCCGTAGAGCAATTTTTAGCTGTGTTAAAGAAGCTAAATCTTGTTGAATTCGGGTAGCTATTTTAGCTATACCACCGTGGAGGGTATTCATTTCATTATTATATTTAATATTAGAGTTTTGGCCTAATTCTCCTTCTATTAGTGCTTGGACAAGCTTAGTTGATTTTTGCAATGGAATACCTACCTGTCGTTGAAACTGAATTATTATGACTATTACTAAAATTCCACTGAAAAGGAGATAAATACTTAGTGTTTTTACAGCATTTTGGAAGAATTCTTTTTGAATCTTTTCTAGTGAAACACCTACTCTTAATTCTCCAATATATTCACCATTGTTAATAATATAATCACGAATTTCATGTATATTATATTTTGTTTTTAGGTAATTAATAATTTTGATATTGCTATTGTTTATTAAATTATTTTTTTCAATAAATCTAGTGACTTCTATATTTTCTAAATTGATATTACCTTTGAGCAGATTTCCTTCTTTATTAACAAAAGCCGTATAAATAATATCCTGGTCAAAAATAGTGATTTTTTTCATCAATATATCCAGGGTGGAGGAGTCTGGTTTGACAATATCTTCACCAGCGATAGCAATTAACAACTGGAGTTCATTCTTGGCTTTTTCGTCTAGTTTTTGTATTTGCCATTTCCAGTTGTATTTGATTAAGACTATTCCTGCTATTAAGTTAATGTTGATTAAGATCAGACTTGTTATTGCTAAATAGCGAACTGTAATATTATTAAACCAAAGATTTTTGAGAGATTTTTGATTAATCATTATTTAACTAACAGATATTCCAAAAAAGCCAAAGAAGAAAAAAGTTATAAAAATTAGATAAAAAAACTTCCCTCAACTGAGGGTCGGAGTCAAGCAATTCTAATCATTTAAACCGACATTCCGCAGATCTTCATATATCTTTATGTATATTTACATTTTCAAATAGACTTATAGCCCACATTCCGCACTTCAAGCATACTACAAGTATATTCTTAAGGAAGAAGGTGTATTACAGCCTCTATTATTACTAATAACTATCAATAGTTTCTGTAATATGTATTTTTACTTACAAATTTTATAGTTACTATCAGGCAAGGCTTTCAATAGCTAGTCTTATATATTACATTTTGACGTGCGGGATGTAAGTTATAGGAAAAAACTTCATTCTAGAACTTATAGTTATTTCAAATAAGAATGGAAAACTTTTTCTCCTGAAACCTAGTTATAGCAATAAATACTTTTCTCAATCTAAATTAAAATGACTATAATATCAATAAATTTAATCAATAACTAATTTTTTATGAGAAAATTAGCTATAATACTGGCGCCCGTCCTAAACTTGTTAATTGCTTAAATAAGAGCGTGAAATTCTTCAATTTTTCATCTAGCCAAGAGATTACAATTCCACATCCGTAAGTGATGATTGATTTAGGTCATTAGTGACAATATATTCGGCAACAGTAGGCAGATACACATAATCCAAAATATTTTCACTTTTTTGTCTCCAGGAAAGCCTTTAATTTTGATTCTTTTTCCCGAGAATTTTTCGGTTTCATTCCAATTTAAGTCTTGAACTTTTTTGTATTTTTCGATCGCGACCTTTATCATCAACGCGTGGGATTACTTTTTAAAGGACAATAATAAATTTTTCTATCATTATCTATTTAATGCCATTAATCTTTGTGTTGTATACCAACTATCCATGAACACTCTTTTCAATGGTATTTTCTTATTATTTATAGCATTAAGTATCATTTCTTCAACACTCTTCTATTTTTATTTTCTTGTCAGTATCTGGGTTATAAATCCTATAATCTATAATCCATAATTGTCCATAATCCATAATTGTCCAGTTTAGCAACAAGTCTAATCTTCTCTAGAATGAAAATAATATAGGTTAGATTTTTGCTGATGGCAATCTCTAAAATTAATACTTTTCTAATATTATTTTTCGGACGAAATATTAGATTTATATTAGATTTATATTAGATTTATATTAGATTTATATTAGATTTATATTAGATTTATATTAGATTTATATTAGATTTATATTAAAATCAGGATTTACTCAGAATTACCGAAAAATTGCTTAACTATATTAACAAGACTTACGTATTGCTTCTATATATGGTGTATTTTTGATAATCCTGATCCGATATTTACACTTACATAAGTGTCTTTGCGTAAGTCCTAATTAAATTTTGTAAAGTAACTCCAAGCTCCTCTAAACAGTTGATTCTAGGGGTAATCTACATTTTTTTTACATAGCGACAAATTTTAACGCCTACCTACTTAAAGGACAAATGCCATTTGTCCCGGCTGGATATGATGGTTCTACATAAATCCTCTTGAGATTATATATCTCGCCATTTCCTAACCCCTCAAATATAGCAATCCTATGATTGTTTGTGGGAAAAATCCCACTGTTTTTTAGGGGACAAGGAAAAGGGAACAGAGAATAAGTAAGAGTTTTAAAAGTTTTATTTACTTTTTGATTTGTCGCAACCTATGGGCGGACTGCTATATATAAATTATTAATTATTCAGTAATCTCTGTAATCTAGGTTTCCTTCAGTTACTGAGGTACGGTTGTTTCTCTTCTTTTCTATTCCCAATTTCTGCAGGACTTATGCAAAAGAACTACTTGTAGTGTCAATATCTGAATTTGTGGCCAAAGATACACTATATATAGCGGTACTGCGTAAGTCCTGTTCTGTTCTTTACTACTCTCTACAGCAAAAATAACCTAAACTAAAAAGAAGTGAACAAAATAGTAATACATTTTCTATGCCTCTATTAATCGAAAGAACCTTAGAAGTTGGACAAAAACTAGAAGGCTTTGAAGTAAAAGCCATTACTGACCTGAAGCAACAGCATATGGTAGCATATCAACTGGAACATCTCAAAACAGGTGCAAAACTGCTACACTTATATTCAGAAGATACTGAAAATCTCTTTTCCATTAGTTTTCCCACCCCCCCTCCAAATAGCACAGGAGTAACCCACATCCTAGAACATTCCGTACTAGCAGGTTCAGAAAAATATCCTGTGCGGGAACCATTTTTTGAAATGCTAAAAATGAGTCCAGCCACCTTCATTAACGCCATGACAGGTCCTGACTGCACTTACTACCCAGTCTCCAGTAAAGTTAAACAAGACCTATTCAACTTAGCAGAAGTATACTTTGACGCTGTATTTCACCCGCTACTGACTAAAAATACATTTAAGCGAGAAGGACACCACTTAGCTCCTAGTGACCCAAAAAACCCAACAGGGGAATTAAAATTTACTGGGGTAGTTTATAACGAAATGAATGGAGCTTTTTCGGACCCCGAACAAAGGTTAGATAGTATTGCTAATCAGAATCTATTTCCTGATAATATTTATGGTCTCGAATCAGGAGGTAACCCAAAAAATATTCCTGAACTGACTTACGAAGACTTTCGTGACTTCCATACCAACTATTATCATCCCAGTAATGCTTACTTCGTTTTATACGGCAATATTTCTACTCCCGAATATCTTAACTTTTTATCCCAAAAATTAGAAGCTTTTGACAGACAGGAACCCAATATCAATATTAATCCTCAGTCCAGATGGAGTGAACCTAAGTTTAAAGAAGATTCCTATCCTATTAGTGCGGCAGATGAAACAACAGAGAAAACTTACATAATGATCAAATGGTTGGTGGGAAATAGCACTGACTCTGAGGAATGGGTAGCTTTAGATATTCTTAGTCGCATATTGTTGGGAAATGAGGCAGCACCATTGAAAAAGGCAATTGTTGAATCCCAAATGGGTCAAGACATACTGCGCTCTGGCTCTGATTCTGTGGGTAAGGAAACTACTTTCCATGTGGGTATTCAAGGAAGCGAACCTGAGCGGGGCGAAGCATTCAATCAATTAGTTCTCAATACTTTGGAAACACTTGCTGAGGAGGAAATTGAACCTAGTATTGTTGAGGCGGCATTTCAACAGGCCATCTACCAACACCAGGAAATTGCTCAGATGTATCCTTTGCGAATGTTGTTCCGGGTAATGCAAACTTGGATTTATAGTAATGAGCCATTGACGCTTTTGCATATTAGCGATCGCCTGGCTGAATGCAAACAGCGTTATATTGAAAACCCTCGCTATTTTAATAACCTAATTCGCGAAAAACTACTCAACAACCCCCACCGTTTGACATTGGTATTAAAACCAGACAAAGAATGGCAATCTAATTATGACCAAGCAGTAGTAGCACAAGTGGAACAGGTCCGTTCTCAACTAACTCCAGAACAACTAGAACGCATAGCTACTGAAGCAGAGGAATTACAACTGGAGTCAGGAACTCCCAATGCTCCTGAACAAGTAGCTAAACTGCCCCAACTGCAAGTAAATGATTTACCAGAACAACCAGAACATATTCCCACTGATGTGGAAGAACTTGATGGTGGAGTGACACTATTAAGGAATCATGTGCTAGCAAATGGGGTAAATTATTTACAATTAAATTTCAGTTTGCGTGGGTTGCCTGAAGATTTGTGGTTGTACGTATCTACTTATATAGATGCACTACAGAAATTAGGTGCAGGGGAAATGAACTACGAACAGGTTGCTCGTGGTATTGCTTCTTGTACTGGCGGAATTAATTTTCAATGTCAGTTGCGGACTTATGCTCAAGACGCTTATCTCCCTGTGCGTGGAATTCGCATCAACCTTAAAACCCTAGATGAACAGATTGAACCAGCGTTAGAGTTGTTGCGCGACATAATTTTTAGAGTTAACCCTCGCGATACAGCTCGACTAAGGGAGGTGATGGTTCAGTCTCATGCTCAATGTAGTTCCGATTTGATTTATAATGGTATCTACACAGCTATGTTGCGAGCTAATGCTGGTATGACAAAGGAAGGTAAGATTAGTGAGATTGTTAACGGTTTGCCTCAACTGGAGTTGTTGAACAAAGTATGCGATCGCTTTGATGAGCATGGGGCAAATTTGATGAGCCAGATTGAAACTATCCGGGATTATGTGGCAAATCAACCTTTGAGTGCTAGTTTTACTGGTTCAGACGATGCTTATGAAGTTGTAAAGAAAACTCTGTCGGAGTGGGGTCGTCAGCAAAAGCAACAAGAAGGAGATATTTTTGGTAGTCGCTTTGAACCAGTTTACAATGTACGGGAAGGTTTAGCAGGTCCAGTACAGGTGGCTTATTGCGTTCAGACTATGCCAGCACCTCACTTGAGTGATGAAAGGTCTCCACTTTTAAGGTTGGGTGCTCATTTATTAGGTTTGGGTTATCTATTCAGTGAAATTCGTCTTAAGGGTAATGCTTACGGTGCCGGATGTAGTTACAGTGGTTTAGGAAAAGTGGTTTCTCTGTATTCCTATCGTGACCCTCATGTTAGTCGAACTCTTGATGTGTTTAATGGTTTGATAGATTATATCAAGGATGTAGATTGGACTCAGACTGATATTGACCGGGCAATTATTGCTACAATTCAGGATGATTCTCCGGTTTTACGCCCAGAGATGGCGACAAGTTTAGCTTTGGAGCGTTATCTGATTGGGAAAACTGCTGAACTCAGGGAGGAACGTTATCAGCGATCGCTCAAGGCTACGGTGGCGGATGTGAAACAAACTTTGCTGGATGTATTTATTGCGGGGATGGAACGTAATAATGTTTGCGTGATGTCCTCTCGCGAGAAATTAGAAGAAGCAAATCGCCATCGGGAGGCAGATCCATTGAAAATTTCTGATATTATGTAATATGGGGCTTTTTTTGATTTGTCAACCCATATAATTCTATGGTAGAAAACATAGATTTATCTTGATAGACTTTTACAGTAACTTTTAATTCTTAGAAATCTATCAAGTGTTTTTCTCATTGTTTGTAGTTGGGCAAGAGCCCTATAAATATATTTCGGGCTAGAGAAAGCTTTTGTTTGTAGTTAGGCAAGAGCCTTATCTAAACTTAGGGCTCAAGCTAAACTACGAACTTTAATTAGAACTAGGGTTTCTTGAAAAAGTCTTTTAAGGAGCACCATTACCACCCCTAACCCCTTCACAGGGCTTTTTCATTCTCCAAAATTAGTAGTCAATTTTTGGAGAAAAGTTATGTTTTTTCCTCCCTAATATTGCTCAATTATAATTTAATTAATTCTAATTTTTTCGGTTAATAAATTTTTCTATTTTCGAGATTAAAAACTAAATTTTATGTTTTAAGACAATATATTATCGTTTTATTCTTATTTTTTATCCGATTTTTTTACTAAAAATATATTTTTATTGTCTATTTAAGTAGAGAACACTAAAATTTTCTCCCAATTATTTCCTAACCAATATCTTCCTTGTTTTATTGAGTCAAAACCAAAGCTTCGGTAAACATTCATAATTATTGTGTACAAAAGTGAAAGATTTCGAGCTGCTTGTAGTTCTCTTATCTTTGATTTATCTTCATTAAAAATCACATTTTTTACCCTGATTTTGGCGGAATTCCTTGACTTTTTTCAACCTCTCAAGTGTAGTATTAATCATAATATATTTAAAATAAAAGTTATAGTCATTTAAAATAAGAATGGAAAACTTTTTCTGCTGAAACGCGAGTTATAGCAATAAATACTTGTCTCAATTATTTATTAAAATAACTATAAGTCCTCTTTTTTGATCAGGACTTACACAGTACCGCTATATGTGGTGTATAAATTCGTCTTTCTCAAGAGATTGCCACTATAATTAGTGCCGTTGCGTAAGTCCTGTTGATGTTATAGCAATGGAACAAAAGCTTAGGACGCTTTCTTTATTCCGGATTGGCTCATACAACCGAGATAGATGTCTTAACCTATGCTTCGACTGCTATATCAAAAAAAAAGAGCGCTTTTATTTTTTTGGCAATTTGGGTATATCCCCACAGAAAAGTCACATAGAGTAGTTATCTGTCGATTTGTAAATCGGTGTATAAATTTAGGTAATGACGAAAAATTGAAAATATTTAAGGCATTTTTATGAGCAGTGATTTTGAAAAATACATTGATAAAAAACTTAAAGAATCTCTTCAAAAAGAGTTAATTGAA